>JALRIY010000199.1 GCA_023255285.1 Algoriphagus sp. | reverse complement strand
TCACCCGAGATCTGAAAAGTTTTTGGACCTCTGGCTATTTTGAGGTCAAAAAAGAACTCAAGCAGCGTTATCCCAAGCACTCCTGGCCAGATGATCCTATTCAGGCACAGGCTGTTAGAGGTGTAAAAAAAAGAGAATAAAGTTGGATTACTCCTCAAAAAGATCTTTCAACTCTTTCAACATGGGTTCTACCTCTAGCTTCTTCAATGCAAGACTTTCATCGTCCTCAGGATTATGCAGGTAATGATTCCAATGCTTCTCGGCTTTGCGAATAGTTCTTGGAGTAACATCAAATTCTACACTATCCAAGTACCCTTTAGCTAGTGTAGAAGCTTTAAAGTTACCGAAAAGATACACACGGAAAATATCCACAAAGCTTTCTGCTAAGTTGAATTCCTCTAGTATTTGAACGAAAGCACCTTGAATGGCTTTGTTCTTTTTATCTGATATGGCTTCAAATATGGCATCCAAAGATTCTTCATTCCAGGAAGTTTTGGCTAATGCACGGCAAGCCAAATAAGCTATTTCCCACTGGTCTCCTTTCACCAAGTTAATCAAGTGGTCTTTGGTCTCTTCATCAGCCATGCCTCCTAGTTTTTCTGCAAAGTGATAGGCTTCCTCTTCCTTTGGGTCGCACATCCGATTCAGCACTTTTTGTATATCTTCCTGCATAGATTTTTTCTTTCTTTGTACAAAGATAGCTATGGAACTGGCTTTACGATGAAAATACCACAAACAGAGGTCTTAGGTGATGAAAAAGCTCTTCAAGTATTAAAAATAGCCAAATCAAGGGGATGGCAAATCCACTATGTACCCGAAAAGCATCAGGTACTAATTGAAAATAAGACAAGTTGGCTAGCCAAACTGTATTTACCCTGGACGAAAGTTTGGCAACCTGAAGGTGGATTTTGCATTGGCGACGATGTACATTACTGTTTGACTTTGGTACGAGCAGGACAAGCTGTAGTGGGGTACTTCCATCAAGGAATATTGCTTGACCATAAAGTTTTTCGCGGGTATTTAGTACGACAGAAGCAAGGAAAGTCTCAATTTAAATACTTGAAAACCAAAGGAAAATCAAGAGCAGGTTCACGCATTAGATTAGAAGAAACACAGTTGTTTTTCAAAGAGATCAATGAGCGGTTACAAGTTTATGCAAATCAGTACCCCCTCAATTTTTGGGGCTTAGGATGCGCAAAAACGATGTGGCCCTTGTTATTTGATGGGGAGGTGAAACCACCCTTTTCATCCAAATCTCTTGAATTGATTGAGCTCCCCTATCCATTTGTTAAAGCTTCCTTTGAAGAATTACAGCAGTTAGAACATCGCTTGACCCAATTCCATTTGCTTCTTTCTCCACTAGGCAAGCCTTTATTTCAATTACATCACTCCGCAGATACAGAAGAAGAATCTTGGTAGGCAAAAAAAAACCTTTGGCTTCCAAGGAAACCAAAGGAAAAAAAGGAAAGTGGGCGTTGGTTTAGCTTTCTTTGGTTCCTTTTTCTGGAAATGAGAGAGACAACATATTGATAGTCTCATGTGCCATCTTGATGTTGAATTCGTAAGCTAGACTCTTGTAATTCACCAAATCCACTATCGTACCAATAAAGCATAAACCAACAGTAAATAGGTATAAGATCCCAAGGCCAATTTGCCCAAGGATAAAACGATGGAGTCCAGCAAATCCAAAAAAGCCAAGCAAGGTCAAGATCAAAATCATCTGCGGGTCTTTACGTCTTGCTCGGTACACTTGGGCAAATAAAGAAGCTTCTTCTTCATCCATGCTTTTCATTAATCCCTGGATGTAACCCAATTCCATTCCTTCCAATTCAGGAAGATGTCTCAATACATTAGCCATAGTATGCGCGTTGTTTTAATTGTTTGATTAATACCCAAATACGATGAAAGATGACCACGTATGCCAAACTTGCCAAGGGATGCATTTCCCAGGAGGCTAGAAAATTGCCTCTAGCAAGCAAATTCATGGCCCTGCCCAGTCCACATCCAGGGCACCAATGCAAGCCTAAATTATCCAAAAGACAAAGGCTGAAGGAGTCTGAATAGGGATTAATGGTAATTATGGCAAGTAAACTCACTATCCAGACAATTAATTCCACTGGAATGGTTTGTAGTCGAGGACCAAAATCTTTCATTGTAAATCGAATTACTAAAATGATGCCAAACCTCCAAAAAATGAATAGAGGAGGTTTTTACGAAATTAGCATGCCCAATATGTCAACTAATTGAACAACCACTTGTCCGTTTATGAACGTTTTAATTCGGGGATTTTTAACTGAAGTACCTTTCCAAATTGCTGAATCTGTTGACGCTCTAAATTCTTTCTTAGCGATTCATGGTTAGTTACTGCTCCAAAAGTTTTGAAAGTGGAAAATTTTAAAAATAGGCCCAAAATATCTCCAGGAACTGGTGTTTGACCGGAAATCCCCACTGCTTTCGATGCTTCTTTTCCAAGAAAAAATGCCAGCAAGGACTCGAGTTGTGAGGTCAGCAGTGAATCTTGAATGTTTTTCTGATAGAATTCCAAAAGTGATCGTGTGAGTTTCTTTCCTTCTTCTGAAGGTTTCATTTGCCTTCGGCGAATCAATCGATCCAATTCAAATGCTTCCTTGGCTGTAGTGGGCCAAAGATTAGTTTCAACCCCCATCAATTCACCAATCCACTTCCAATACAAGAGGATGGCCTGGTGTTCTTTTGGCGTAGGTCCAAATCCAATTTTAGTCATCCCACGCAATACAATATGGCTAAAGGCTAAGTTGGTACCCAAAAGGTCTTCCTGGTTGATGGGTTCTCCGAATGCTGGATCCCAATCCTTAGCGTGCATTTGAATAAAGTATCGGCTGTAGGCATGAATCAGCCGAACCCGAGCACATGTCAAAAAGGCTTCATCCTGCCTAGAAAAAGCCCCTGGTTTGAAGATATCCAAGACAAATCGGGTAGTCTCCCCTAGCCTTTCGCCAATTTGTTCCAGAATTCGCTGAGAACGAACCAATACTTGGGCTCCATCTGCAAAAGCATAGCAATAGGGCAAAGAGTAAAAACCTAGCATGGCAAGGTATAAACTTCCATTCCGATCAAAAAAAGATTGAGCTTGCTCAAATTTAGAAGTAGAAGATTCAGCTAACTTATTTTTAAAAAAATCGAAATATTGTTTTAACTCCAACGGAAAATCATCTGGGAGAGAATCTGGAATGAATTTCCAGGAATTGATTTCTTTGGCGAAATTTGCATTAGAAACTAAAATATGAACTGCTCGATCGGCTAAGAAATCTTTTTTGAATCGTAATCGATCAAAAACGTCATTATTGTAGTCAGTAAGTAGTTTCACATCATCTTAACCGAAAATCCATACTTTAGTTGGCTTAAAATTTTAATCCATGCGAAAAATACATTTCACCCTGCTTCTGTGCTTAATTTTTCAAAGTTACCCGCTATTTTCACAGGTATCCACCGATTTATGGGTAGTCGGTACTGAAGGCAAAGGAGCTCAGTTAAAATTAAAAATCAATACGGCAAAGCCGTTGACCAACCGACCGGAATACGACAACCAACCTAGCTTTATCAATGATTCGGAATTTATTTTTTCTGCAGCAGATGAAAAAGGCAATCATGACCTGATCCTTTATAGTTTCCGAACTGGTAGATTTACCAACCTTACCCAAACTTCAGATCGTAGTGAGTATTCCCCTAGCCTTACAGAATGTGGTTCCTATTTTTCTACAATTGTGGTAGAGCCAAACGGCACCCAAAGATTATGGTTGTATCCTGTCTCTGGAGAATCGCCCGAACTCCTTTACGATGATATACTACCGGTGGGCTATTACGATTGGTACGATGGAAATGCGGCACTTTTTGTGCTAGGTGAACCCAATTCTTTGGTCTATGTCCGTGGCAAAGGAAGGATAGAAACCTTGGATACGGATATCGGGAGAACAATTAAGAACCGACCCAATACTTCTGAAATATCTTATATAGATCGAAAGAAATTCTTAGAAACAGATCAAGGAAAAGCGCTTGGTATCGCTTCGGTCAATCTAAAAACTGGGGAAAAAAAAGACTACGGATTTGCCATTCCTGACTCCCAGGATTTTATATGGATAGACAAAAACCACCTCTTGATGGCTAAGGGAAATGAGATTTTCACCAAACATATTCGGAAAAATAATTGGGAATTCTTGGGAAAAATTGAATCTTCAAGCCATCAAGGAATTACACGTATGGCGTATAATTCAGAAAACAACCAACTCATCCTTGTGCTTAATAGAATAAAAATTCAAAAAAATGAACACTAAAAT
>JALRIY010000198.1 GCA_023255285.1 Algoriphagus sp. | reverse complement strand
GAGGGGTAATACCCAACAATGGTGGTTCCTTCCATCAATGCTCTGGCCGGCACCACTGCTCCATTGCCAAAAGTGGCATCGTAGTCTTTTTTTAACACAACCTCCTCTGCAATGACACAATCATTGAAAGTGGGATCTAAGTAATTCCAAGGACTAACTTCTTGTAAGTTGATGAAAATTCTTTTTTGTCGAATTACCCCTAAGCTTACTTGGCCAAGAACTGGATTCCTAGCAGGATCCAGACTTTTAATATTTCCTCCAATTAACGAAGGGAGTGGGCTAAAAATAGAACCAATATCTTCGGTGTTTTTCTTTAAAATTTCCCAGAATGGAACATCTTTGGAGGCTAATCCTTTTTGCGAGACCAGAATACTATAGCGCTCCATAATCCGCTCATCACCTTGTGGAATCTCGGTGATGGTTTTTTGGAAAACCACTTGATCTCGAAACCTAGAGCTTGTTTCTAGAAGTATTCCTGGGCTAACTTCAGATTTGAAGCAAAGTGAGTTTTGTTCCTCCTCTGTCCTTGTCCTTACCTCTTTTTCTGCTGCCACATATACGTACGGGCTACGAATCCTAGGTCTATAGATCCAGGACTCTTCAAATGTCCACAAAAAGTCATCCGCATCTGCTGCTCCTTGGGTGGAAACAAAGACTTCAACGCCTTCTTCATCCCGCTTAAAACCTGCATCCAAAATAGCTGGAGTAACAATAGGCAGAAGTGATTCCGAAACATAGCGTTCTCCAGAATTTAAGGTGATTTCTACTACATAGGTTTGTTGCTCGTCAATGTCTTTTTCGAAAAAATATATTCCTGGGGTGGATTCAGTAAGTGGAAAAGACTGCCCACTGGAATTCTTGAGCAACACGATTGCCCCTTGTTCGGGTGCAAATGCATCCGCTGCTGCTAAGGGAACAGTTCGGCTAAGTTTTAACTCACTTTTTAATCCCTGGGTATCAAGATATCCTTCAACCACCAAGACACGTAATTCAGTCGCAGGAACCTCCGGTTCGTAGGGAGTCCTACAACCAATAAAAAGGGTTAAAAGAACCAAAAAAAGGCTTCCCAAGTTTCGCATTAAAATCTAAAGTTATAGGTGATAAATGGGATAGGCTCAGCAAAAATGGCAAGCTGGTATCCTTTCAATTTCCCCCCTTCTGGCACAAAATAAATGGAATAGGCATTGTCTCTTCCTAGGACATTGTATACTCCGAAGGACCAGGAGGCATGTGCCAATTTAGATACTTTGTGATTGCCTTCAAGATTAACTGAAAAGTCCATACGGAAATAATCTGGAACTCTGAACGAATTTCTATCGGAAAAATAAACCCGTTCTGAACCACCATAATTAAACTTTGCAATTGGTAAGGTGACTGGCCTACCCCTACTGTACTTCCCTGTAAGAGTCACATTAATCCGCTTACTTAACTCGTAATTTCCCACAAAATTTGCATTGTGTGGCTGGTCAAAATTACTCGGATACCATTCTGAGCGATTAATCTGCTCCTTTTGCTCACTAGGATCTGTCCGCATCAAGGATCTACTATACGTATAAGCTAGGGAACCATTCAATTTTCCTTGGGACTTCTTTACGTAAAGCTCCATCCCATAGGCCTTTCCTTGAGTAACAAGGACTTCTTGCTCTATCCGATCATTTAACACAATGCTAGCGCCGGAACGATAATCCAGCAATTGCTGCATGGATCGGAAATAAAGCTCAGCCGAAAATTCAAGTGCTCCTTGCTGCAAATTTTTAAAGTAACCCAAAGCATATTGAATACCCCGTTGAGGCTTTAAAAAAGAGTCACTCAATTTCCAAGTGTCTGTAGGAGTGATTACCGATGAATTGCTTAATAAATGAATATTTTGTCTCATAGAGTTGATCCCTGCTTTCAAGGAACTGCTATTGGAAATGGCATAGCGCCCCGAAAACCGAAATTCAGGACCATGATACGATTGAACAGATTTTCCAGCTTGGAACTGGGTTTCGCCTGTAATGTTCTCTTTCAAATACGGTTCAGCCGCAGCATAGACTGGAAGAGTGTGGGGCCCCAAATAGGAATAATAATTGTAACGCAAACCTCCACTTAAAGCCCATTGCTCATTGATCTCTACTTCATCTCCAATGTATACAGTCCAATCCATGGCAGTTTCAGAAGCCACTCGATCTGGGATTACCCCACTTTCAGATCCAAAAGGGATTATTTCTCCTGGATTAAGTTGGTAATGAATACCATGTACGCCATAAGTCAAAAGGTGACGCCCCCCTTTTTCCTGACGAAAGTGTGCTTTAATAAATTGCTGACGTATATCAAATCGGTATTGGTAGGCATTAAGTGGATTGTCTTCCCCTTCTACCTCAAAATCATACCCATCCTGACCCACTGAAAAATTCGCTTCTAAGGCATCGCTAAAATAATGTGTCCAGGTAAGTGCTGCATTTTGATTGGAATAGCTATAGACCGTATCCGGATCAAATTGAAAAGAATCCTTGCTGAAATACCCTGAGAGTCGAAGTTTATCCTTTGGGCTCAATTCGTGCGTTACTGTTCCATTAAAATCAGAAAATGCTGCTCTACTCGCCCCCAAATCTATTTTATCGGAAAGGAAATCAAGCAGCCAATCTGAATAGGTAAGCCGTGACCCCAAAATAAAGGTGGTCTTCTCGCCCAATGGACCCTCCAAGCTAAATCGGCTAGTCATCGGCCCAATTCCTCCAGAACCTCCGATTTTATCAGAGCGCCCTTTCTTAGGATTCACCTGCAATACAGAGGAAAGCCTTCCTCCGAGGCTTGCAGGAATTCCAGACTTATACAATTCAACCCCTCCTACCATATCCGAATTGATTGCTGAGAAAAATCCAAATAAATGCGAAGGATTGAAAAGTGTATTTTGATCCATCAGAATTAAGTTTTGATCTGCAGCACCTCCACGAACATTAAAACCGACACTAGCTTCTCCTGCTGTATTCACCCCAGGCATGGTCAACAATCCTTTTATGATGTCTACCTCTCCCATCACAGCAGGAAGTCGTCTCACCTCTTGGACAGAAAGGGACTGTACTCCCATTTCAGGACGAGCCACTTGCGACATTGCCCCTGAACTGACCACTACTTCATTTAATGAAAATATTCCTTCCCCAATACTCAATTCTAGTGTGGCATCTCCTTGTATCGTTAACAGTCGCTGTTCGGTGTAGCCTCCAATATTTTGAATAAATAAGGTTTTATTTCCTTTGGGTACTAGCAATTCAAATCTTCCTTCCTTATTGGTAACCGCTTGCCGCATGGCCTCTTTTTCATAGACAATAGCACCTTCGATAGGAAGATTATTTTCCAAACTGATTACACTCCCTTCGAGTTTTGCTTCAGTCCCTGGCCCCGGTACCCCGATCGTGTATCGACGATTTCGAACAAACTCATCCTGTATCGTCGAACTTAAAGAAGTGGCTTTAGAAGGTGCCTGAAAATAATTAGGAAGAAAATCAACTGATTTCTTTTCTCCCTTAAAAACAAACACTTCCAATTCTTTGGAAACCGTATAAGTGAATTCCGATTTCAAAAAAATCACTCCCAATACATCCTCTAACTTATCTCCATTTGCCTGTAAATTAACAGTAACTTCAGCCAACTCCTCTTTTTTGAAAATAAATCGGTACGGGCTATCTTTTTCTACCAATTCGACGAATCTCTCAAAGGAAATTCCCGTAAAAAGTCCTGAAATACGAGACTCTTGCTGCTGTGCAGAAGCGGAAATGGCTAAACCACAAAAAAATAGGGCTAGAAAACTGGCAACATAAAGAGTTGTACGCGTCATTTTAGTTGGGGATAAGTCACCAAAAATTGTAATAAGGCCTCCGGTGATTTTTTGAATTGAAGCCCCTTATCCTTTACCTCTTTTTTAAGTAGTTTGGGAGAAAGTCCCAAAGCAACCACAGCTTGAGATAAATTTTTGATGGAAAAAAACTGTCCATCCCTCCAAATATAGTAAGCTTCTTTTTCAACATACTCTCCATCAAATCGTGAGAGCTCACGGAGGGATTTAGTGGTTTTATACCGCTTGGCTAATGCGAGTGCTGTTCCCCCCTGACCCACTACTTCATAAATTCCATTTCCATGATGAATAAATGATTCATTCCCAGAGAAATACCGAAATAGTTGCCCTTTACTTAATGTAAACCCATCAATTTTCTCCGGCTTAATCAATATTTTTTGATTAAAGATGGGGTGAAATGTCACGAGCTGATCACGATAAATATCATAAATCAAAGGGACCTCTGGATAGGTAATTCCATTTATTCGTAAGCTACCAACTTCAAATTGCCTTGTCAGAAAATAAGGATCACCTTTAATTAAGGAGGAGGGAGCC
>JALRIY010000197.1 GCA_023255285.1 Algoriphagus sp. | reverse complement strand
ATGAGGAACTGCTCTCCTTTTTTCTCAAAAACCTGCAGCTGCCGCGAATTGATGTCCCAAACCACCCATTCCTCTTTTCCATCCCCAGTAAGGTCAATGGTTTGGATCTGAGCGGAGTTGATTCCTAAAGAAAACCCATTTGGAAGTACTTGCCCCCCTACTTGAATGGTTTTGCTGAGATCCAATTCCATCACTTGCTGCGCAAACAGAGGTTTGGCTATCCACAACAAAATTAGAATAAGAATTTTTCGCATGGTGAAGGACGCATTCGTTTAAAATAAAACGGATTGCTGACTGCAAAGATGCTTCGATTGCGTTATTTTGTGACAAATTTTTGAAAAAAATGAACCTGGAAACGCTCCACTCCCTCTTTCTTCGCAGCACTGGTGTAAGCACGGATACTCGGAAAATTGATTCGGGAAATATCTTTTTTGCCTTAAAAGGGCCAAAATTTGATGCAAATACCTTTGCACCAACTGCCTTGGAAATGGGTGCTTCAACAGTGGTGGTGGATGACCCTGCTGTGATTCCTACAGGAGATGCTCGCTATTTTTTGTGCCATAATGTCTTGAGCACCTTGCAGCTCCTATCCACCTACCACCGACGAAAATTCAATATTCCCGTAATTGGGTTGACGGGTTCCAATGGAAAAACAACCTCCAAAGAACTTTTGCATAGCGTGCTGAAGCAAAAATTCAACACACTAGCAACGATTGGCAACCTCAACAACCACATCGGCGTGCCTTTAACGCTGCTTCGGTTGAACGAATCACACCAAATCGCCATCATCGAGATGGGCGCCAACAAGCAGGGAGACATAGCCGAACTGTGCGGTATCGCAGAACCTACCCACGGCTGCATTACCAACATTGGGAAGGCCCACTTGGAGGGCATGGGTGGTCCTGCGGGAGTCTTGAAAACCAAAACAGAGCTATTCCAGTTCCTTAAAAACCACCAAGGAACCGTGTTTATCAATACCTTGGACCCAAACTTGGCTCCACTGATAGCTCGATTTGAAAATCCAGTGTTGTATCCTGCTCCAGGTGATTTCTGTGAGATAGAATTTCATGGGGCCGATCCCTTTGTTTCCTTCTCTGTGCCTGGAATAGCGGGGGTACAGGTCAGTTCGCTCGTAGGTGCATACAATTTTGGCAATATCGCCAATGCCTTGACGATGGGCACCTATTTTGGTGTCCCGATGGGGGATGCTGTTCGTGGAATTGTGGAATACACCCCTGAAAATATGCGCTCGCAGCTCGTGGAAAAGCGCAGCAATGTAATTGTGTTGGATGCTTACAATGCCAATCCATCCAGTATGGAGGTGGCTATTCGCACATTTGGAAAAATGACGGGGAGAAAACATAAAATGATCATTTTGGGAGACATGTTTGAGTTGGGAGACTACGCAGCGGAAGAACACCGCAAACTGGGTGAGCTAGTAAGTGAATTTGCCTTTGACAAAGTCTGCTTTACAGGAAAATTGATTGTGTCGGCCCTAGAAACCGCCCCATCGGCCTTATATTTTCCAGACCCTTTTTCTTTCCGCAACTGGCTCCAAGACAGCAAATTGGAAGATTACCTGATTCTGATCAAGGGAAGTCGAGGTATGAAGTTGGAAACACTGGTGGAATTTATTTAGTTTATTCCTTTGAGGTCTTCAAGACCTCGAAGGTTTAACTAAGGGGAGTTTAATCTAAAGCCTTCGCTATTTTGAAAACAGCAAAGGTTTGTTAGTACCTTGACACTTCAATCGTATCCTTTTACTAATCTACCATGCGGCCCTACTTAGATTTTCTATCTGCCTTAAGCGAAAACAACCACAAAGATTGGATGGATACCAATAAAAGGTGGTACCTAGACACCAAGGCAACCCTAATAACCGACACAGAGGTACTGTTAAAAACCATGGTGGAATTGGAGCCGAGCCTAGCTTCCTTCAAGGCCAAAGATTGCCTTTTTCGACAAAACAGGGATGTGCGCTTTTCTGCCAACAAAAATCCCTACAAAACCAATTTCGGAGTGTACTTTTCTCCTGGAGGTAAGAAATCGCCAGGGCCGGGTTACTACCTTCAAATTCAACCTGGAAACTCATTTTTGGCTGGAGGAATTTGGATGCCTGAAGCGGATACGCTAAAAAAAATCCGAAAGGAAATTGATTTCAGTGGAGCCGATTTGGAGCGGATTGTTGAAAACTCTGACTTCAAAAAACTTTTTTCTAGTTTGGAAGGGGAAAAACTCAAAACCTGCCCTCGAGATTACGAAGCCAACCACCCCTACATCGAATACCTCAAACTGAAAAGCTTTACGGTATCGCATCCCATCTCTGACCAAGCGGTACGTACGGGTGCATTTATTCATTTTGCAGGAGAAGGTTTTCGGCAAATGAAACCCTTTATCGACTTTCTGAGCCAGGCCTTGGAAGAGGTAGAAGATGGGTCTGGTTTGCTATAAATGCAAACTAGGAAGTTAACGGAATTCTTCGTGACTCTCCAAAATCTACCTACCTTTGCGACATGGTAGATTTCAAACAAATTCTTTCGGTTTCACTTATCCTTTTTTCTGTCATTGACATCCTGGGATCCATTCCCATTATCATCAACTTACGGAAAAAAGTAGGTCACATTCAGTCCGAAAAGGCTACGATCGTTGCGGGCATTTTAATGGTCGCCTTTCTTCTGGTAGGAAAATCCATCCTGAATCTATTTGGGATTGGAGTAGAGGATTTTGCTATTGCAGGGGCCTTAATCATTTTTGCACTGGGTGCAGAAATGATTTTAGGAATAGAGCTATTCAAACCGGACCCCAATGCAACTGCAAGTGCTTCCATTGTTCCCATAGCCTTTCCGCTTATTGCTGGTGCAGGGACCCTTACAACCATTTTGACCTTAAAAGCAGAGTTTGAGCAGATCAACATCGCAATTGGTATCCTACTCAACTTGATATTTGTGTATGTCGTATTAAAAAGCACCTCTTGGCTGGAGCAGAAACTTGGGAAAACAGGGGTGGATGTTTTACGCCGGATATTTGGAATCATCCTTTTATCTATTGCTGTAAAAATCTTCAAGACCAACGCTTTCCCATTAGTTGGAGGATGAGCAAATTAGGTTTCTCATTTTTTAATTTCTTTGTAGGATGATTGTCATTTTTACCGATGGGGCCGCCAAAGGCAACCCAGGTCCAGGGGGCTATGGGGCTGTGTTAAAATTTGTACAGCACCGGAAAGAACTTTCGGAGGGATTTCGGTTGACGACCAACAACCGCATGGAACTGCTGGCTGTCATCCGTGCACTACAAGAAATCAAGACCACCGAGTATCCTGTCCAGGTCTATTCAGACAGCAAATACGTGGTGGATGCTATTGAAAAAGGCTGGCTATGGTCTTGGCAGAAAAAGGGGTTTAAGGATAAAAAAAATCCAGACCTCTGGCTTCGGTACATTCCTCTCCACCTCAAGTTCAATCCCAAATTCCATTGGATCAAAGGGCATGCAGGTCATCCAGAAAACGAGCGCTGTGATCAGCTTGCTGTTGCCGCAGCAGAAGGAAAGAATCTCCAAGCCGATACGGGTTACGAGGAACAGCTTAGGTAATTTATTTCTTACAAGCGATCTATTGTCACCAAAGGAACATCCTTCCTGCCTAACTCTTTCAGGGGCTGATGCGCTACTTCGGGATACAGCCATCCCTCCTCGGTCAATTCCCATAGCAGTGGAGCCAAATTCTGCACAGCTGCTTTACAACCCTGGACAATGGCTCCCATCTTTCCCGTCTGCTTGGACAACAGGGCTTCATTTTCAATCTCAAAAGGTCCTGTAAATCCTTTCTCTCTCACTAAACCTACAAAAGCTCTCCAATCCATGGAATCCCCTAATCCAAAACCAGGCAAGGTAGCCTCGTAATGGTGACGATCCCAGGGATTTTTGCTAGACGTGATCCCCACTTTTTCTGCCCATTCGGGACGAATGGCTTGGACAGGATACATATTGCCCCAGTAGGGGTCGGATACGTTTCGCGTAGATTTAACATGAATTCTTCGTACTCGAGCCATATCGGTATGTCGAATTACTTCTAGCGGACTGGTATGCTGCCATACATCGTGAGAGGGGTCGTAAATCTCTCCATGATTTTTCTCGGGCACGAGCTCGTACATAAGTTTGCGAGCAGCCAGCACTCCAGATAGGTTGTTGAATGTACCCGTGTATCCCGAACTCCTCCAACCTTCCATGGGACAGTTTTCATAGACCACGGTTACTCCTAAACTAGCTGCATAACGGACAATCGGGCCAAAAATCCGCTGGTATTCCAACAAATTTCTCTCAAAACCTCCCTCCTGGTTACCTAACTCATGGTTGTAGCCTACAAAGGTACCTACAGTGAT
>JALRIY010000196.1 GCA_023255285.1 Algoriphagus sp. | reverse complement strand
AGGTTGCTCACATGAGCAAGTCGATGCTTAATTGCTCCATTTCGAGAGACTCCTGGGAGCTCCAAAAGGCATTTTTCCAGTCGATTACGTAACTCCTCTAGCCGATTTACTTCCTCGGTCATCTCTTGAATTCGAAGTTGCGCTGCTTTTCCAAAGCCTACAATCCCAGGTACATTAAGCGTGCCACTACGAAACCCTTTTTCATGCCCTCCCCCGTGAAGTTGAGCCAAGGGCTTGGGCAAGGAATGGTTGTGGCGCACATACAGTGCCCCTACTCCTTTAGGGCCATACAATTTGTGTGCAGAAAGGGCCATCAGGTGGATTCCTTGGGTATGTACAGGAATTTTGCCCACTGCCTGCACGGCATCCGTTAAAAAGATAATTCCGTGTTTATCGGCAATCTGGACGATTTCTTGGATGGGATGAATAACACCGGTTTCATTATTGGCCCACATCAAACAAATCATCTTGGTATGCGGCAGAATGCTTTGCTCCAACAAGTTCAAATCCACCACTCCATCGGCATTTACGGGCAAATAAGTTACCTCCGCTCCTCTCCGTTTAATTTCCACCATGCTGTCCAATACGGCCTTGTGTTCGGTTTGACAGGTGATGTAATGTTGCCTTTCAGCAGGAAATAAATCAAATACCCCCTTGATAGCCAAATTGAGAGATTCTGTAGCACCTGAGGTGAAAATAAGTTCCTTGGACTTAGCACCAATCAATTGGGCTATTGCCTCCCTAGCATCTTCCACAGCTTGCTCTGCCACCCAACCATAGGGATGGTTTTTACTAGACGCATTGCCAAAGTGAGTTCCAAAATATGGAAGCATGGCAGCAATTACCTCCTCTGAACAAGGGGTAGTGGCATTGTGATCCAGATAAATAGGGTAATTCATGTTCCTAAACTACTGCTTTTACTTGTTTTTTGAATCGTTCAATACTTGATTTACTTACCTTTGGGCTCCTATGCAAGAATCTTGGACTTTTGATTTCCCCTTTGATACCCCTTCATCCGAAGCTTGGTCCTGGCTTATCCAAACCCATCAGCGAGACTTGGGTATTTTTCTTTCCTACTATTACAAAAGTCAAGGTGCAGTAGTAGAAAAGGTCCATTTGAAGACTAATCCCCTGCTGGATTCCCAATATAGTGGTACCCTCTGCCTTGGATTTGAGTTGGTTTATTTCAATGCCTGCCAAGATTTGCATGAAACCCAAGTCGAAGAAATGAAACTGAACATTCAATTCGATGAAGCCAAAAAGATTCTAAATCTAGATGGGCCCTTCTGGCCCGTTCGTGAAAAGGATGAAATTTAAGCATACTGTTGTCTTTTGCCTTGAGGTTGGAATTCCTAGCATTTGACGTATTTTTGACATTGAATTGACGCTTATGAAAGACGCTACTGAATCCCTTAATTTCATAGAACACATCATCGAAGAAGACCTGGCAAACGGTTTTCCAAAAGAGAAATTGTGCTTCCGATTTCCACCGGAGCCCAATGGATACCTACATATTGGCCATGCGGCATCTATCTGCTTGAATTTTGGGCTGGGTGAAAAATACGGAGCGCCCGTAAACCTTCGATTTGACGATACCAATCCGGCCAAAGAAGAACAGGAATATGTAGATGCCATCAAGCGAGACATCAGTTGGTTGGGATTTAAGTGGGCCAATGAATGTTACTCCTCCGATTATTTTCAACAACTATACGAATGGGCGGTACTTTTGATTCAACAAGGTAAAGCCTACGTTGATCAGCAGTCCTCTGAACAAATTGCCGAACAAAAAGGAACTCCTACCAGTCCAGGAACTCCAAGTCCATTTAGAGATCGACCCATTGCTGAGAGCTTAGACCTGTTTGAGCGTATGAAAAATGGGGAGTTTGCCCCAGGAACCTACCTTCTTCGTGCAAAAATCGACATGGCATCACCTAACATGCACATGCGCGATCCAATTTTGTACCGAATCATACATGCCCACCATCACCGAACTGGTAATAAATGGAATATTTACCCCATGTACGATTGGGCCCATGGAGAGTCTGATTACCTTGAACAGGTTTCCCATTCACTTTGTACGCTTGAGTTTAAAGCGCACCGTGAATTGTACGATTGGCACTTGGATCAGATTGTTGATTCTTCCAAGCTCCGTCCCAAACAACGAGAATTTGCGCGCCGCAACTTGAGTTTTACAGTCATGAGCAAGCGAAAGTTACTTGAATTGGTGCAAAAGGGTGTCGTCAGTGGTTGGGATGACCCTCGGATGCCCACCATTTCCGGGCTGAGAAGGCGTGGATACACGCCCGAATCCATTAGGAAGTTTAGCGAGTTGGCCGGTATTTCTAAAAGAGATAATGTGACTGATGTTTCGCTATTGGAATATTGTGTACGCGAGGACCTCAATCAAACGGCCACCCGAGTGATGGCTGTTTTAAATCCAATAAAGGTGGTAATCCAAAACTTTCCTGAGGATAGGATTGAACACCTACACTTAGAAAATAACCCGGAAAATGAAGCTTCTGGAACACATGAAGTTCCATTCTCTAGGGAGCTATACATCGAAAAAGAAGATTTTAAGGAAGAAGCTGATAAAAACTTTTTCCGCCTCACAATAGGTCATGAAGTACGGTTAAAAAGTGCTTACATCATCAAAGCAGAGGCTGTCGTCAAAGATAGTTCAGGAACTATTCTTGAAGTACACTGCAGCTATGACCCAGATTCAAGATCAGGTTCAGGAACGGAAGCCAGCCAGCGTAAGGTCAAATCTACCCTGCATTGGGTTTCTGTCGCTCATGCTATTCAAGCGGAAGTTAGGGAGTACGATCGTTTATTTCTAGATGAATCACCCGATACTCACGAGACAAAAACCTACATGGAGTTTATTAATCCTAATTCCTTAAAAGTTAATAAAACTGCTTATGTTGAACCGTTTCTAAGCAAGGCTAAACCTAATGAGAGTTACCAATTTCAACGGCTCGGCTATTTCACATTGGATCAAGATGCCAGTTCGGAGAAATTGATTTTTAACAAGACCGTGGGGTTAAAAGATACCTGGGCAAAACAAAGTGCGGCGAAACTATCGACCCAATCAACGGTGCAAAAAACCCAAACTCAAGGTACACAAGTTGGTAAATCAGGATTAAACGAAATTCAATACTTAGGAAAAAAGTTAACCAATCTTTCTGGAGAGAAATTGGAAGCAGCTTTACATGATATTCGAAACCATGCCGAACAAGTAACCTTCGAAGAATTGGAACCTTTATTTAGCACTGCCTCCAAAAAGGTGGGCACACGTCTCGCAGTATTGGTTGCTGTTGGTACGTTACTTTCTAAAGGATTGACAAAAAACGCAGCGATTCAAAACTTCATTAACTCTTGTGCTACAGATGAATCAGCCCTATTAAGTGAGGAAGCTAAAAAGCTGCTTTGAACAAGATTCTAAATCAAAAAAGCCACTACAAATGAGTAGTGGCTTTTTTTTGACTTCTTATTAGGCCCTCTTGATTTGCAATTGGATATCAGAAAACTCTTTCTGTTCAATAAAAGGTTGACTTCTTAACCTTCTACCGGTAGCTGCAAAAATCGCATTGGCAATTGCACCTCCTGTAGGCGGTAATGCGGGCTCTCCCAATCCGGTAGGATCAAATCCCGAATCCACAAAATGGGTTTCAATTTCAGGCACTTCCTTCAATCGAATCAATCGATAGGTGTCAAAATTTCGTTGTTTGGGTACACCAGCCTCAAAAGTAAGGTTCGTGTACATTGCATGGCCCATTCCATCTACTATACCTCCTCGGACTTGGTGATTGGCACCTGTAGGGTTAACTACCAAGCCGCAATCAGTAACTGCCGTGATTTTTTTCAAAACGGGAATACCTCCAGATGTTTCAATGTCAGCCACTTGAGCAACGTAGGATCTATGAGAAAAATATACACTAAACCCTTGCTTGACGTTCGGGTTCTTTCCCCAATTGGATTTTTCTTTTGCAGCTTGTACCACGCCTATCATCCGATCCACATCATAGCCCAACACACCAACAGGATTGGCTTTTGCTTTTTGGAGGAGTTCCAAACGAAAATCTACAGGATCCTTTCCTGCGGCCAAGGCCACTTCGTCAAGGAAACTTTGTTCGGCATAAGCCAAGAAATTAGTGATAGGTGCTCGCCAAGCATTTGTAGTAATGCTTGATGCATGCTCGATACTTTCAATCAACACATGATCTACTGCGCCAGAGGGAAAGTTAGCTTCTCTGGTCGTGTTTCCTGCATTCATACCTACCCCTCTCAATTTATAACCAACCATGCTTCCCTTTTCATCCAATGCCGCTTCGAAACGGTAACGAACTGCAGGGCGATACGCTCCACCTGTTAACTCATCTTCTCTACTCCAAGTAACTTTCACCGGAGCCTGAATGGCTCTAGACACTTCTACTGCCTCAA
>JALRIY010000195.1 GCA_023255285.1 Algoriphagus sp. | reverse complement strand
AGGAAGCCTAGACCCAACCTTGGGTAAGCCCGCTTCTCCTACTGGATCTTTGGTGATTTCCGCATCCTTTACCGATAAAGGAGGTGAAAACATCAAGCCACTAACCGGTTCTAGTTCCTTCGTACTTCAACCCAATAATGTGGATTTAGCACAAGCAGGTAGTTTCGCGGGATATGCCAAAATGGTATTTGATGGAAGAACTTTATTGACCATTCCAAATACACAGGGATCCTTTGCTTTACAAGGAATTGATCTCACCGGAGTAGGATCAATCACTTTGATGACTGCTTCGCAAGAACCAATTAACCACCCAGTTGATTTTGAAATCCGTTTGGATAGTCCAACCGGTGAAGTGCTGGGTAGTGGAACTCATGCTCCAAGTGCAGGAATGAAGATGCCAAATATGCCTATACTAATGCACCAAGCAAATGTAGCTATTAACGCTGCCAGCGACGGTAAAAAGCATACAATCTACCTTGTCAGTGATGCAAAAGGGGTGGATTTAGGCACCTTTATCTTAATGGGTATTACCTTCAACGCAAAATAAGCAACCGATATACCCACATCAACAAAAAGCCACTCCTTTTTGGGAGTGGCTTTTTGTTGATCCATTTCAGAATTTAATGGACTTGCAGCTATTTTTTTTGAGAACATATTACCCAATAAAGGGGGGGGTCGTTGTTTCGAAACCCTTACTCTTCGAGTGGAAATGACGGATAGCGTCGTTTAATTTAGTTCCACGAATTAAGTACATCCTGATCCATCTGCTCTCCAAATCACCTTTTGATCCACCACCTCAAACAAAGTTGCCTGTGGAATAGGGTTCCCTTGACAATCCAATACCACAGGCACCCAATTGCAAAAGGGACAGCAATTCCCAAGGATAAATACCGGCTCCTCTTGAAAGGAGCCTTGAATTAAATAGGAATAAATTGATAGATCAGAAGCAGCAGCCGTAACGAGCAAGTCCTTAAGCCAAACCAATTCTTTTAGTGGTTTGTCCACATTGCAAATTTGGGGTTCATCTTGTGGTTGACAAGAAAACACGACCAAGGATATCGCTAATAAGACAAAGGAAAGTCGCATGGATAGTATAGGGAAATATTCCTTTGCAACGAAATTTTTAGTCTGTACGCTACAACCTACTACAAGATTAAATTAGAAAAAAGAGCTGTGATTCCTTTTTTCAATTAAAGAAAGAGGTTACTTATCCCAAACAATTTTTTTGCTGAGGCCTACTATTTCATAGGAGAAAAAGGAAGTGCTACATAAAACTTGGTATCTACCTTTTCTACAATTTTTCCAGGCATTTCTGAGGCGTCTCTAGCTCGAATCCAGTCAGGATCTACTCTAAATCGATCGAATGCTGCATTAAACTCGACTTTTCCTTGATGCCCCAAGAGGTAAACCAATTTGGACTGCACCCCTTCTTTTTCAACCGTAATCCAATAGGGATAATTGGCGAGGCCCTGCTTTTCAAACAAGGCTTGGGTATGGTCTCGGAAACGGGTTTGAATCGCATCTAGCTTGCCCGGGAATAAATGATACGTTCGTAATTGAAAAATACCGCTTGGACGAGAGACATCCCTAGAATTGAGATCTTTAGCCCATACCATAAATACTTGATCTACTTTTTGAACAAGAGGACCATTGGCTTCAGAGGCCTTGGCCACTGCCTTCCATTCAGGGTCGTTTGCAAAATTGGCCCAGCGAATATCTCGCTCTGAATGGGAGGGATAGCCTAGAATAAAGGTGAGCTGCTTTTCCGGAGCCTCCTCAGAAAGGAAATAAGCGATATTTTCAATTCCATGTTTGGTAAATAAGGTTTGTGTATGATTTTGAAAACGCTGAATAAGATCTGGCATTTTCCCATCATGTACCGTGTAGGTACGCATTTCAAAATACGAACTTTTGATGGTTTGCTGAGCTGAAGCGAAAAGTGAACTCATAAAGAAGAAAAGAACAACTAGAATACGCATGGATTATAAAGTTAGAGGTGAGAAATTTTATGGGATAGGAATCAGTTTTTTTTCCAAGCACGGAATAGCGCTGGACTCAAAACAAGTGCAATGGTGAGCAAACCGAAGGTTTCCCGGTTTTCTTCCATCTGTGGAGTTTTCATAGTTAAATTTTTTTGCTCCAATTCCGCAGTCACCCATTCCCCTACCCCCCCAGGGAAGAAATAAATTGCTCCAACTACGCAAGAAGCCACTACGATAGTCAAAGGTAGTTTTGGAAATATGCCACGGATGGCAAATAGAGAAAAAATGATAGCCACCGTATAAATACTTACCCAAACTTCTGGATCGGGATCATTGAATTGCCAGTATGCAAATAGGGAAAATAGAATCACCCAAAGGCCATAGAAATAGGAAATTGGTTTCATACTTTATGAATTAAATAGAAAAGTAAGCTAGGTAAAATCTGACATAATTTCACTTTATTTGGGTTGAATGGCACCATTTTCCTTTGTAATTTATCCAAAATGTACCTTTTTTAGTTCAATTCCGCTCATGATTCAATTCAGCTTATCTGCTTCTATTTCTGATTTGCTTGGTATTTTAACTCTTCAACAAGAAAATCTATTATCCCTGCTCTCCGAGGAAGAGAAACGTGAACAGGGATTCGTCACCGTCCAACATACTCAAGAGCAGGTGGAAAGAATGCATGAAATTACCCCTCATGTACTTGCCAAATTTGAGGACGAAGTAGTCGGTTATGTTTTGGCTATGACCCTTGATTCTCGCAATTTAGTTCCACCCTTGATTCCTCTTTTTATGACTTTTGAGAAGTTAGCGCTGCGGGGGAAAAAAATAACCGACTACAATCCTATGGTCGTGGGCCAAGTGTGTGTAGGGAAGTCTCAACGTGGAACAGGATTAGTTGACAAATTGTATACCGCGTATCGGGAGCAGTATGCAACTAATTATGATTTTGCCATTACTTCCATTGCCTTGAGCAATCACCGCTCCTTAGCTGCCCATAAACGGGTTGGATTTAAAGTAATCTCGACTTTCGAAGATAGCATTCAGCCCTGGGCAATTGTATTGTGGGATTGGAATACCCCTCCCCAACCTGGACTTTGACAAAGAGAAAATAAGGTCCTCTGCCCCTAGGTCAATGGATCTGATTTGTATGAGGCTAATTACCCATATTTACGCACGGAGTAGCAGTGGTTCATAGAAGATTACAGGCAGATTAAGCATGTGGATATACACAGGTGCAATCCAATCAAAATAAACGGAATACTGGATTTGGGCGGTGGGCGGATTGCATCAATTTCTCCAAAGCAATCACTCGTTCTGGATATGCTGCAGCTACATTATTTTGTTCTCCTGGATCAGTGGTAAGGTGAAACAATTCTACTTTTGTTTTGCTTGGATCTTTCACCTGATACTTGATCAATTTCCATTCTCCCTGCAGCAGTGCTTGTCGCCCTCCCAATTCGTGAAACTCCCAATACAGGTAATCGGCTTGGATTTGAGTTCCTGTTCCCAATAGCGTAGGCAAGAAAGACACTCCATCTATCTCAGAGGTCGTTGATTGACCTAGTAATTCAGTGAGGGTAGGTAGCCAATCCCAAAAGGCCGAAAGCTGTGTGGAATGGCTTCCTCCTGGAATTTTGGAAGGCCAAGAAACCACGAGGGGTACATGAATCCCTCCCTCGTATACATCTCTTTTATACCCTCTAAATGGTCCATTGGAATTGAAAAAATCAGGATCAGCACCCCCTTCCCGATGTGCCCCGTTATCAGAAGTGAAGATCACTAGGGTGTTTTCTGTGAGTCCTAATTTCTCTAATTTATCAAGAATTTCCCCTACATAGCGATCAATTCGTGCGACCATAGCTGCAAAAGTAGCTCGAGGGTAAGGCTGGGACTGATATCCGGGAATAGTCATTTGGGAGCCATAATCTCCACCTGAGGGAGCTATGTATGGTTTTTCTTCACCAAATTTTTTCCGGTAATGGTGATAGATCTCGTCCTCAGGAATGGCAAGTTCAGCATGTGGCAATACCAGCGGAAGAAAAAGAAAGAAAGGATTGTCTTTATTTTCTTCGATGAATTGCAAACTTTTTTCATGGATGAGGTCCGGAGCAAATAGAGTTTTTTTACTCCAATCATTCCCCTTTAGGGGTATTTGCCTTCCATTTTCCCAGAGATAGGCCGGGAAGTAGCGGTGGGCATAGCGTTGACAGTTGTAACCGAAAAACTGATCAAATCCTTGATTTCTGGGATCTCCAGTCGATTCAATAAATCCCAATCCCCACTTACCAAAAGCAGCTGTGCGGTAGCCTGCTTTTTGAAATAATTTTCCTACTGTGAATAGGGTATCTGGTAAAGGATATTGCCCTTCGGGTTGAATTTCATAATTACCTCGCACGGGGGTATGACCAGTATGCAATCCAGTTAGCAGCGTAGCGCGTGAGGGAGCACAGACTGGGGCACCCGCATAATGCTTGGAAAACAGCATTCCTTTGGAGGCCAGCAGATTTAAATTGGGAGTTTCGATGTGT
>JALRIY010000194.1 GCA_023255285.1 Algoriphagus sp. | reverse complement strand
GGCAATCTCTCCGATGGATCCAACGGTGAAAAACCCATCCGAAATATTTTCCCAATTTAGACCACCATCTTCTGTGGTCCATAAGCCACCACCTGTATACCCGGCATAAAATTTCTGGTCATTTCCTATCACCCCTGAAACTGCATTGGCCCTGCCACCACGGAAGGGTCCGATGTTTCTCCATTTGAGATTGCTAAAAAGTGAATCAGGGGAAGGTTTAACTGGAACTATGGATTCTGCTTTTTTCTTTTGTGCAGTGGCTACCAAAGAACTGATGCAGAGCATCATCATTAGAAAATGTTTCATAATTTTTTATTGAAAGATCAATTTACAAAAGAAATGCTTGTTTGAAAGCACCGCTTAAAAACAGCTGAAATTTATAGGGTTACCTGCAATATTGCCAATAGGTCCAGGCAAGGTCAACCTCTTATTCTGCTGGATTTATACCCAGTGTACTTGAATCGCTAAGGTTTTTTAGGATTAGATTCTTCCAAAGCATGCAATACTTTTTCAAAAATGGGTGCCACTGCTCCGCCTGCCCATGCACCCGAATAATTGGCAGCTAAGTAGAGATCTAACTTGGGAATAAAAAGGACTTGTGTGCCCCAAAATCCCGAATGGCAATAGGCCTCCATTCCATTCACTTGCACTCGATACATCCCCATCTGGTAATCCATTTTGGCCTTGGAGGGATAAGTTACTGGCTCCATCATAAGTGTTAAGGTAGCCGAATTCTCAAAGATTTTGCTTTGAAAAAGGGCTTGGAAAAAGTTGACCAACTCTGTGGTGTTCGAAAGAATTCCTCCCCCTCCGTAATAATCGATTGTCGGACTGAAGTCATAGGTATCTTTTCCCTGGTAGTACTGGTGGATGCGAAGTTGATCGGTTTGGGGATCCATTCGTTCAAAATCTGTTCGTTCGAGGCCCAATTTTTCCAGCCCGAGCAGTTCTTTAATGCCCCCATCCAGGGATTTTCCGGTGTAGGTTTCAATAAGCTCGCCCAAAATCACATAGCCCATATCCGAATAGCTAAATTGATCGCCTGGAGGGCCGATCGGATTCCCTTTCTCGACCCCTAGCTGGAGTTGCGCGGTTCGAGTCCACTCGTAGTCTGGAGTAGCGAATACTTTATCGAAGAATTCAGGGGCATTGGTATGGTCAAAAAATCCCGCCGAATGCCTCAAAATTTGCTTTATCGTGATCTTTTCCAAGTCATAGTCTTGTGCCAGAATGGCGGCATGAGCAGGGGATAGATGTTTTGAAATCGGATCTTCCAGGCGGAGCACTTTTTTCTCCATGAGCCGAAGGATGGCAGCCGCCACGTAGGTTTTGGTGACGCTTGCAATTCGGAAGGTTTGGGTTACCTGCAAGGAATCCCCAAGGCTCAAATCGTTGATCCCGGCGGCACCCGACCAAGAAAACTTTCCGTCTCCCGACTCGATGGTAAAAAGGAGTCCCGGATTGCTGGAGCTGAGCTCGGACCGAAGGACCTGGTTGAAATTTTGCCCTTTTGCCTGAGCGATTGAAAAGCCAATCAGTAGTAGGCTAAGCAGTAGGTGAGTTGATTTCATGGGAAAAATGAGCAGGATGATTTTTAAAATGCTTGGGAGACTTACTCCTCAGGAATGGCCATGGTGTGGTTGGCGAGCAGTTTCCACTTTCGATCCACTAACGCGTAGGTTCGCATGAAATGGTAGTTAGTGGGTTGTGGCCCTCGGTCAACTGCAGTAAAGCCGCTTACCACGGCGGTTTGTCCGAGTAGGACTACCTGATGGTCTCGAGGACTTCGGTTTCGTGTATTGTCCTGCTGTCCTGCTCGGATTTTTTTTGCCCGACTCAGTGCTTCTGCCTTTCCGTCGATTTGGCTCGCGTGGTTATGCACCCAGATAAACTCCTCTGCCAAGAGCTGATCTAAAAATTCCACCTCCGAATTCAACAGTGCCCTTTCCCAACCTTTATCCAACTCCACCAATTGCTCTTGGGTGGTTTGAGCTAGGGATGAAAATGCAATAAGGAATAAAGTCAGAAGGAGAGGAAGAGATTTCATGGGAAGGGCAGCTTTTTGATACTCCCTAAAAATAGCCGTTTAACTTAAATTTTTGCGCGCAGCAGATGAAAAAATCACCGTTTAGGAATGAGATTACAATCCGAGAAGCAGGATTGTAGGAAGCACCAAGCACCAGCCTGCCGGAAGGCAGGTAAGTGACTTGTTTATCCTTCCAATAGGAGTGGTCTGTACCTGGTACAACTTACTTTTTCAACTTCCCAAATAACCAATCATCTGCTTTCTTGCCTTGCTCTGGATAGGTCCAATGTCCTGTTTCTGGGACGACAAAAACTTCTTTGGGAGCCTTCACCTCATTGAATGCGGAATAGTAGGAAGTTGGGGGACAAGTATCGTCATTGAATCCCCAGCTGTAAAAACCAGGTGTCTTTAAGATTCGGGCGAAATTGACTACATCGTAATAACCGAGGGTTTCAATTGCTTTTGGATTGTTGTAGTAGTTCAGGTTATTGCCTGCGAATACATGAGGCCAACCACCTGCTCTCCCAGACAAATAGCCTGTCATGTCACTCAAGGCCGGATAAAAAGCCGCAAGGTATTTGACCCTAGGATCTAAGGCGGCTGTGGTAATTGAAAGTGCACCTCCCTGACTTCCACCTTGAATCCCAAGGTTTTCACCATCGTATTGAGGAAGTGAAACTAGAAAATCAACTGCTCTTACGCATCCCAAATACACTCTTTTATAATAATATAGATCTTTATCAGAGATGTTGAAGGTGAAATATCCATTCAGTGCACCTGCTGAAAGATTGTTGTATACCACAAGAGGCAGGTCTATTGGGATTCCATGGATTCCTATTTGCAAGGTGATCGCTCCTCTTGCTGCTTTGCCCATGTCACCGGAATAAGGACGAATTCCCGCCCCAGGAACTAGTAAAATAGCTGGGAATTTTCCTGCTCCTTTTGGGACGGTCAGCACCCCATAAATTCGACTATTCTTTATGTTTTGAAAGTTGACATGATAGACATCTACAAGCTCCGTACTCTTTTCGGGCATGTGGATCATTTTTGGATCTAGAGGAATTTTTGCCAATTCAGCTTTTCCTGCGGCCCAGAAAGCTTCGAAGTCAGCTGGCATTTTGATAGTGGGCTTGATGTTTTCCGGTTCAAAAGCGGCTGTTCCCAATCCTCTGAATTCTTTTCCATCTACCGTCGCAAACACCTCACAACGCAAGAAGCCTGGGGTTTTCATGGTGACACTTGAAATTGTTGCCTTGCCTTGGGATAGTTGAAGCGGCCCCTCCTTTATAGGGTTCATTTTCTCTTCTTTGACAAAATACCTAACATTTTCTACCGCAACTGGCCGACCTGATTGAGTCACAGAAACCATGAATTCTACATTTTCTCCAACCTTATAGCGCCAGTCTGGTTTATCGGGAGTCACCGAGATTTCTAGGTATTGCTTGGAAATCTGGGCAATAGATTCCTGGGCAAAACTTACCGCCACACAGAGTAGCAGGAGAAGGAGCGTTCGAGTTTTTTGAAGGTGGTGATTCATATGGAAGTTTTGTTCTAGTTTGTAACACTTAATAGGATTGCTATTAACCTTAAACTAAATTTAGTAATCTAATTGGGTACTATTTATGGTGGTCAATATTTTTTGTGAATTGCTGCAACTTTTTCTATTCGGGGGATTTTCAAAGCCTATTTTTCTAACAAAAAAAATCTATTTAATTGTTTATCAATTAGGTAACACTTAATAATCTTTTCTGATTATCCGCTTTTACACCACTAGTCAGGGGAAATAAGGTTTGAGTATCAATTAAGTGAGCTATGGACTGTGGATAGTCATCTGTCGACAATTTCCTCAGTAATTTAAACAAATCTTAAGCCAATGGCATAATTGCCGATAATCCTACTTAATTAATATCTTGTTCGCCAAAACGTAATAACAACAAATTTATTTAAGGTATTTTGAATTAAACACGCCATCCTCAACCATGAAAATCAAACAATTCCTATTTAAATACAGCTTGGAATTTTTAGTGATTGTGCTGGGAATATCTTTATCGGTTTCCTTAGAGAAAAGGAATGCTAAAGAATATCAGAAAAACCTAAAAAACCAATCCCTAAACCGAATCAAAAAAAATCTTGAAGTGGATATGGTTGATTTAAAATACAACTATGAAGCGCATACGATGGCTTCAGAATCAATCAAATGGATTTCCGAGAACAATACTAATCTTTTAGCATTTCCAAAGGAGGAAGTAGGTCTTCATGTTTCCAATGCGATCACCATAGGAACCATTTTCGTGGATAACCAAGAAGAATATCGTGCCTTACAAAACTCTGGTCTTATTGAATTGATTGAGCTTGAAGATGTGGTCATGGCACTTCAGAATAAATACATCTACCATGAATTTTATAAAAAGATTGAGGAAGAGACGTTAAACCAAACAAAGGAACTCAGGGACTATCTATACGCCAATACCATGCTAGTCAATGAAGAAACGAATTATTTAGGCTATTTATCAGGAAGAGTTTTTACAG
>JALRIY010000193.1 GCA_023255285.1 Algoriphagus sp. | reverse complement strand
GTTACCCTACGTTTTCCAGTAGGATCACTTTGTGCCCATACAGATTGGCTTAGCCAGCCTGCTACCAACAATCCAAGCATTCCTGCCTTTAGAAATTGTTTGTTCATTCTAGATTTTTTTAAACTTTAAAATGCAAACTACAAATTGCGAGAAGAGTTCCTGCAAAGTTTTTTTGATTCTTTCAATTTATAGGATTAATGGTTCAATAGCAGGGTAAGGATTGCATAACCTTAGCTACTTTGTTCCATACTTAACAAAAATAAAACTTCCATTTAATTCTCCAACTTAACTCCCCTGTCTTCAGTGGGTAGGCATTGGTTCAAAAATCTAGCAAATTAAACCAAGTGCCTAGTTATTCGTTTAAACCATAAAAAACATGAATACGCACGAATTACTTCCACAAACAGAGTTGAATTGTCCCGTTGGTATGGACGTAATTTTTCTAGGAGGAGGTTGTTTTTGGTGCACAGAAGCTGTTTTTTTAAGGCTAAATGGAGTGGTAAAAGTTGTTCCCGGATATGCAGGGGGGATACTTCCTCACCCGAGCTATGAAGCCATCTGTACGGGTACCACGGGTCATGCCGAGGTGATTCAAGTTATCTTTGATCCTATTTTGATTGCCCTTCAAACCATTTTGACTGTTTTCTGGGCTACGCACGATCCTACGACTTTAAATAGACAAGGCTCTGATGTGGGGCCACAATATAGGTCTTCAATTTTTTATACTACACTACCTCAAGGTGATCAAGCAAAGGAAATGAAAGACAAGTTGACACAGTCAAAAATCTATCCCAATCCGCTTGTAACAGAAATAACACCGTTTTCTAATTTTTATCCAGCTGAGCAATACCATCACGATTATTATGCTTTGCATGGTCAGCAGCCATATTGTCAAATCGTAGTTCGGCCGAAGGTGGAAAAACTTCAGCAGCTGTTTGCTGAATTCCTAAAGAAATAAGAAAGAGTCCACTATCCACTCCACTAAGGAAATGGCTTGAAGGAATAAATAGAAGTCGATTTGAATCATTTACCACTCAAAACATCTCGTTTTTACCCTAAGAATGTAGTAACTTTGAAAAATTTATCTCTAAGTAAATTTAAGGAATACCTAGACTATTGTTTTCTTTTTTCTCTTTAAGAAAGGCGCTGGCAAACTTCAAATAGGGAATTGGTGGTCATTTTAAAACTATAAAAAAGACGTATGATTCGAACTCGAGCCCAAGAATCTAGAGCAGCCATAGAGCGGATGTACATCACTATGAGGCACTTGTTTAACCGGGGTAGCTACAAACCCATGGGGGTATCTGGAGAAGGGTTGATTCAAGCGTTGATGGTATTAAGTCCAGAAATATATGGAAAGCTATCTGATCCTGAGAAGATCGAATTGGATGGGTTGCTTTACGTCATGGAACGACTTCCAAAAGGCATAGAAGAGTGTCGATTTGTTCGATTAATTAGCAGAGAGGGGTATGAAACATCTCATCTGACACCCATAGTCCCTCCTAGAAGAAAGCGCAACTGTTATCGCTTAGATCAACAGATTATGTATGTGGAGATGACTCGCGGAAGGTCAGATATTTATGATATTTTGACTCACTTGACTTTTCTCTATATTGAGTCTCGAAAAATCCAACAAAATTGCACCGATCCCAAAGGAAATATCTCTTCCAATTGGAAAATGTTGGAGGAGTTTGTCCGAAAAGAAAAGTTAGGAGAGGAACTGGCAATAGAAAGTGCAGCGGCCTACCTAAGTCATATTATCGGTAGAACCTACGAGGAAACCCTTTGGGCAGTAGAAAAATTCAAAAAAAGTAGTAATTCAAATAGCTTGTTTTCCATTGTTTACCACTTGGGTAAATTAGCCATGGAAGAATCGATACAGGGCCTGGATAGAGAAATTAGTTTCTCCGCTACACTCCGTGAGCGAGTAGGACATCACGTATATGGGGAACTTTGGGCTAATCGCATTAAAGAGGTTTTATTAGAAAGGAAATTGATTCAACGTCCTATCCACATCATCTCTGCTAACATGCATAGTGTGGTGAATACCATTTATGCACATCAAGCACTTGGGTCAGGAAGTTTTGAAGAAATTGAACAAGTGGCTACCGAGATTTCTATCAAAGCCAAAAATAATCAAGGTAGGAAAATAGGGGCTTATGCTGAAAAGCACGGTTTTGTGGATCTTCCGGATGAGTCGGGAACCAATATTGGAGCGCAACTCATTGATACGGCTCTAATGGAGGTCGATTCCTTGATTCCGGGTGTTGTTTTACCTAAAGAGAAGGAAAAAAGACCAGTCTTTGTGGTGATGGATTATGCCTTTGGAGAACAAGCCTACGAGTGCTTTGATGAATTGCTGAAGCCATACACTAAAAATGGGGTGAAATACCCATTAAATGTAGTGTCTACCTCTATTATGGGTAAAGCAGGGATTTTGCATGGAGGAAAGGGAGATTTGATGGTGCCTACTTCCCATGTGTTTGAAGGTACTGCTGACAATTATCCTTTCCGCAATGAATTGAAAAAATCAGATTTCAAAGGCTATGGTTTGGGTGTATATGAAGGCTCGATGATCACGGTATTGGGAACCTCCCTTCAAAATCGAGATATTCTAACTTACTTTATGGAATCTTCCTGGAAGGCAGTAGGATTAGAAATGGAGGGCGCTCATTACCAAAAGGCTATCCAGTCTGCTTCCAAAATAAGATCCAATATTCGATCCAATATCAAGGTGCTTTATGCATATTATGCCTCAGATAACCCTTTAGAGACGGGGAGTACCCTTGCTTCTGGTGCTTTGGGGATGGATGGGGTACGACCCACTTACCTAATTACCTATAAGATTTTAGAAAAACTATTTAACTAATCCAGAAAACGCTATTTCAGTCTCAGAGAGGATGAGATTTTTATTTTTTGTTTTCCGCTCGAGTAGAATGAAGAAGTTCAAGCCTCCATCCATCGCTGGTGCGTATTGCTGTAGCACTTTCTAGCCAATACACTTCTCGAGTTATAGTTCCCTCCTTGGTAAAGGTTGCCCAATTGTGATAAGCTAACCAGGCTCTATCACCAAAAACCTCCGTTTTTATAAATTCAAAACGATTGGTTCGCGTCACTGAGTTGGAACTTTGGTTTCTCTCCTTAAGGTAGGATTTGATAAAATCCATATTCCATACTTCTCCCTGCTCCAACAGCAAAAAGTCAGAGGTATAAAAATCTTCCAGAAGGTCCACTCGGTAGTTCGAAAACAAGGAATCAAAGGAATCCTTGACGAGTTGCTGAACCGCTTCTTTTTCAAGTTGGCTTGGTGATTTCTGAGCCTTTCCATAGAAATTGAAGCTTAGAGAAAGGATTAGGAATACTACTATTTTTTTCATAGAAAGTCCTTAGTTGATTGGTTTGTGCAGTCTTTTAAACTGCTTTCATGGAATGAAAGAAATTGGATAAAAATAAAAAAAGTCAGCAATTAGCTGACTTTTAAAGTTGTGAAGGTGAGAACTTCTTATTGAGGAAGTAATACTCCTTCAACTACATGAATTACTCCGTTGCTACCAGCAAGGTCTGCAGCGATTACTTTAGTACCATTGATAGTTACCACACCATCTTTGATCGCTACAGTAAGCTCTTGTCCATTTAGGGTAGCTACTTTTTGTCCATCAGTTAATTGAGAAGACATTACGTTTCCTGCTACCACATGGTAAGTAAGAACGGCAGTCAATTTCTCCTTATTTTCTGGTTTCAAAAGGTCTTCGACTGTTCCAGCAGGCAAAGCGTCAAATGCTGCATTGGTAGGTGCAAAAATAGTGAAAGGACCTGTTCCACTTAATGTTTCTACTAAGCCAGCAGCTGTTACTGCAGCAACAAGAGTGCCGTGATCTGCAGATCCAATAGCTATATCTACTACAGTGTTGGAAACTTCCTCAGCAACCACTTCGGTTGAATCAGAGGTAGTTTCTTCTACCTGCTCCTTTGGAGCATTACAGCTTACCAAGGTAGTTACAGCGAAGCCTACTAGTGCAAGGGATACTAATTTTAATTTTTTCATTGGTTTCTTTTTTAGTGTTTACAGATACCAAACAAGCAATCAGGCAAATAGTTTTAATCTTTTTGAAAATTAAGAGGTTACAAAAAAAAATAGCCCTCTGTTAGTTTTTAGGCAAAGGGCTATTTTGATTCATTGATTATCCGTTTTGTCACCAGTAACCAAAGAAATATAAGGTTTGAAATTCATTTTTATGCGCTATGCTCTTTGGACTGCTTGCAGTCCGTAGTCTGTAGACGATTAATAGAATTAATTCAAACTGTTTTTTAACTATGGGTAAGAATGAGAACATTCAGATGGATTAGTATTCGGATTTTAAAGGAGGAGGGCCATCTGGCAAAATTCCCTTATAGATATAGTCCCCCTTTTTTTGTTTGAATTCTGCTTTGATGTTATTGCGCAAAGTTTCGTTTTGATAAAGGTCTACCATAGTCATGGCCAAAGCCTTGGAGGCATAGGCCATTCCTTTGTGGCCGATAGACATGCCTACAGAGGCTACCACTGCCCAGGAGTGCCAAGGCGTTCCG
>JALRIY010000192.1 GCA_023255285.1 Algoriphagus sp. | reverse complement strand
CCAATCAAATCCAAATTGATTGGAAAACTTGAAATAATCCCCGGTATTTAGTAGGCTAAAGTCTAAGATATTTTTTTTAGTAAGCTGATGATTAATGTCAAAATAGATGTCATGAAACCGGATGTCACTGTTTTTGATATCTCTTGCATCGGCCATGTCCAATAGCCAATTGGCATTGGATAATCTAGTCGCCAGAAGTAGAGAGGTTTTATCAGGGACAATCGGTCCTTCTACCAACAGTTTGCTGACGGCGGTACCCATTGAGGCACTGCCTTCCCATTTTTCTTTATTTCCATTGCGCATTTCAATGTTGAGGGCAGAAGAACTCCGTCCTCCAAAATAGCTTGGGATAGCACCTTTGTACAAGGTGAAATTTTGTAAAGCATCGCCATTAAATGAGGATAAAAAGCCCAAGGCATGGCTGTTGCTCAGTACAATCGTCTCATTCATCATGATCAGGTTTTGATCTGCCCGACCCCCTCGGATATTCATCCCTGCTGATCCTTCACCTACAGTTGTCACCCCGGGCATGGATTGCAGTACGTTAAAGACATCTGGCTCACCAAGAAAAGCGGGTACAAGCTTGATGTCTTCGATTTTCATTTTAGTCAACCCGGAAATTGGGCTACGAATATTTCTGTCTTTTTCATCTGTTTCAACAGTGAATACCTCTAGTTCAAAATCAAGGTTTACAAGCTCTACATTCAATTGTCCATCCCCATACAATTGGATTTGGTAATGAAGGGGCTTTTTTCCAAACTGGCGGAAAACTATTCGGTGTCGACCAGAATCTAGAGAAATAAAATATAAACCGTTTTGGTCTGTATTGTTTCCCTTAAAAAAACCATCAATATGTATGGCTGCTCCTGGAATGGCTTCCTTGGTTTCCATTTGGCTTACTTTTCCAGTTAAAAAATACTGGCCTTTCTTAGGAGCATCTTTTTGATCAAACCTCAGCTCAATGAATTCTGTCTGTGCTTGAAGATTGGTATGACAGAATAACAATTGGACCAAAAGGAACAAAGACCAAGAAGCAAGGCTTTTGAGAAGCCTTTTCCGAGGCTGGTTTCCGAATTTGGAAATTGTGAAAATAAGTTGGTTTTTGACTGGCACAGCTTTTTTGCTTGGTCTATTGGAATGTGAATTGATGGTTTTCTCCTCCTCCAGTATTAGCCAAATCAGTATGCCTTGTATTGGCACAAATTCTTTTCTTACGTCTTCAGAGAATTCCAAAAAGGAATAAATGGATTCGGGAACACGGTACAGATCCCGAAAAATAACATCATTGAACGGAATGTTTTGGACAGGCTAAATATAGATGGTTTTAAAAGGCATATCTGTAAGTGTGCTAGAATTGATTTTTTTTTTTGATAAATGGTTTATGGCCAATGACCGAGGTCTGTCATCTGTGAACGATTGATCGCAATAGTAAAAACCCCACTTATACCATTGGCATAAGTGCGTATAATCATATTTTTTTATGCAAGAATCCGCTTTTCACCACTGACCAAAGAAAATAAGGTTTGTAGAATCAATTAATTGTGCTGTCGACCGAGGTCTGTCATCTGTGAACGATTAACATTAGTATTTCTTACATTTTTTAGCTGTAGGTGAGATTGCGGATAATCAGATGAAGTAGTTCAATACAGCTAAATTCTCATTTCACTTAATTTTTTACTAGTAATTCGTAGGTGCATCCATTTTGCCTCCAAAAAATAATTGTATAAAATCAATAAAATATTTAAAAATAAAAATAATAATAAAATTATTATTTAAACAATAAACTAAAATATAATAATATATAGATTTAATGACAATCTTATAGTACGATTTCTAACTATTCTCTGTTTATTGGGTCTTAGTACCATCTCTACAACTGGTTATGAACACCCCCAAAAAAGTTACCAGTTTTCTTTTTTTCGTAGGCTTCCTTTTGATTTTGACTGGTTCCAATCAAGCCCAAACTTTGGCGAGGGCGAGCTGGGTTGCGATGGGTAGTAATCTTTCCACCTCAAATTTTAATTCGCTTGCTGTACAGCAGTCTATTGGACAGAGTAGTGTCGTAGGCTCCTACAGTGGTGGGAGCCTACAGGTTAGTCAAGGTTTTTTACAAGGTAGACGCGAACTAACGAAGGAGCTTATCCCTCATTTTGGCGTACTTGCCTTTCCCAATTCATTTTCCGAACAAATTCATTTTCGTTTTTCGCAAACCCATAAGGATGCTACTCAAGTAATGGTCTACGATATCCAAGGGAGACTTGTCTTCGAGGCAATCTGTATTCCACAGCAAAATGAAGTTACCCTGAACTTATCTTTTTTGGCATCAGGGACCTACATCACACACTTAAAGTCTGGAAGTAAGTTGGTTCAAACCCGTATAATTAAAAAGCCATGAGAAAATATTTTTTTATCCCCTTCCTACTTGTATTACTAGTGGGCACCAAAGGGGTGGCACAGGAAATTTTTATAAAAACGGGTATCAATTCCACTACCTATGCTTTTCGCAATTCAAATGGCAATCGCTTATTGGATTTTACTCCAGGCTCAGGCAGCTCTTTGGAAATAGGGATGGGCTTTCCATTTGTAGAGAAGAAACTGGAAAAAGGGGATAAACTGCCAGTAGTTCGTTCGTACGCACCCAACTGGTTTAAAAATGAGGTTTCCTTAACCATGGACTCTTTCAATGGGTTTGGAGGCGATCGAAACAACAATTATAGTTGGGAGACTACCTATGGGGGACTTACCAATACCTTGTCTTTTTTGGCGCATGTGGGAGAGGTAGAGCTGGGAATCCGTGGACATTTAGGTTTGGCAGGGATGCTTTCAGGTACCCAGGTAATCAATAGCTCTCGCTTTCCACTTAAAGGGCAAGCTGATTTTTCTGGAGCCTTTGCCAAAGTAGGTGTTGGCGCCTCCGGATCCTATCCGGTATTTCAGCGGGGCTTTTTAAACCTCACCTATACGTATGCCAATACTACTCGGCTGGGAGGACCTAAAGAAGAGAAAGTAAGTTTCCTCACCCATGCCCTTTTATTTGGTTTGTATGTTCAACTGCAGTAATATGAAGAAATCAGGATTAATTTTTTGGATGTGGATGCTTGCAGCGTCGGCATGGGGACAAGGTCCAGGGATAACCTACCAAGCGATTCTCTTTGACAATCAGTTATTGCCTGGTGAAGATAACCGGACGGCCCCACTGGCATCGCAGGACGTTTGTCTGAAATTTGTATTTAAAGATCCTACCGGAATCAATGAATACGAAGAAGTCATCAGCACCCGAACAGATGCTTTTGGAATGGTGAATGTAATCATCGGCACAGGTACGCCTAATGGTGGAGCCTCCCCAACGTTTGGACAGATTGCTTGGAGTGATCAAGCAAAATTTCTAGAGGTGTTTTTAGACAAGTCAAGTAGCTGTAGGGTATTTACGCTACTGAGTAGCCAGCAATTTACGGCAGTACCCTTTGCACTATTTGCTGCCAATTCAGGGGCACCTGGCCCCCCCGGTCCTCAAGGCCCTATTGGTCCTACAGGTGCTCAAGGGGAAGTCGGTCCTGCTGGGTCAATTGGTTCCAGTGCCTATCAAGTAGCTGTTGCAACAGGGTTTGTGGGAACAGAGACCCAATGGTTGGCATCCTTGCAAGGTGCTACAGGAGTAGCAGGGGGACAAGGAGTCCAAGGGCCTGTAGGGCAAAATGGCACCAATGGCACCAATGGGAATAATGGTATAAGTGCCTATCAGCAATGGTTGAATGGCGGAAATACTGGTTCAGAAGCAGATTTCTTGGCTGCCTTACGTGGGCCAAAAGGAGAGGCAGGACCCACAGGCCCAACAGGTGCGGCAGGCAAGGATGGGACCCCCGGAACTCAAGGGCCTGCAGGAATTGCAGGAGCTTCTGGATCCCAAGGTCCGCAAGGGCTTGCTGGCCCCACTGGTACGAACGGTCAAAATGGACCCAGTGCCTACCAAGTTGCCGTGAGTACAGGATTTGTCGGAACCGAATCGCAGTGGTTGGTATCCCTTGTAGGAGCTCAGGGACCTTCTGGTCCGACTGGATCCCAAGGACAGCAGGGAGTACCCGGTCCTATTGGGCCCGCAGGACTTACTTGGCGTGGGGCTTGGTCCGCCACAGGAACCTATGTAATCGACGATGCAGTCGGCTACAATGGAGCCTCCTGGTTTTGCATCAATCCCGTAAGTAATTCCAGTTCTACCCCGGATATAGATCCCAGTAATTGGGCTTTATTAGCCTCTCAAGGAGCAACCGGTCCTCAAGGGCCTGCTGGGGCGGGGGGTACCACGGGTCCTGCGGGCTCAATTGGTCTTACTGGTCCTACGGGTCCAGCTGGCCCTCAAGGTATTCAGGGTCTTACTGGCGCTACGGGTGCCACGGGTGCACAAGGTTCCGTGGGTCCTACGGGACTTCAAGGAGTTCAAGGTACAACAGGTGCTACTGGTGCTCAGGGGCCTATCGGTTTGACTGGCCCTCAGGGTCCGAATGGAACAAATGGAGCCAATGGCTTATCTGCCTATCAAGTTTGGTTGAATCTAGGAAATATGGGGACAGAATCT
>JALRIY010000191.1 GCA_023255285.1 Algoriphagus sp. | reverse complement strand
GTCCCCATGGCCCAAAAATCCAATATGTCCTCTGCTACGCGCTAGCCCTGGATGTTCTTTCTTATCTAGCGTACCCGATTGGCTCGCCTCTAGGTAGTTGCCTTCCAATATGACTTCTCCATTCAAAATGACAGTAACAAATGGATGGTTGATACGTACCTCCTGCTGATTCCATTCTCCCGTAGGACGTAAGTATCCCCGCTTGGCGGGCATTACTCCGTACAAGGACCCGTGGTACTGGTAGGCCTGAAGGCCTGCATATTTTTCGGCTTCGTTATCCAAGATTTGGAATTCCTTTCCCACATAGGCTGCATCCCCCTCCAGAGGAGCATGAATTCCTAAGCCATTATTTGCTCCAGGTGTAAGTTGAAATTCAAACTGCAGGACAAAATTCCCATATTCTTTTTCGGTGTACAAATTTCCACCTCCCCCTCCTTTTGGTTCAATGACGATCATCCCATCTTTGACGAGGTAGGAACTTTTATTACCCACCCATCCATTCAAACTTTTCCCATCAAACAAGGGTGAAAATTCGGTTTCCTGTGCCTGCAAAACACCTACTGAAAAAATTAACCAAAGAATAAATGTTAACCGAGAAGTACGTTGGTAGGATGATTTCATTGAAAAAAAGTCATTTGGTCTTTTACAAATCTAAAAGAGTTCTTCATTTTTTCACCCCCTTTTATCAAAAATAGGGGACACTCTTAACTAATTGCAAGGGAAATGCTTCTTTACTAGATGCTGGCTCCAAAATTTATCTGCTATTTTTAAAACAGCATCGTCTTCAAAAGCGTTTATACAATGTCTATTAGGTAGTTCTATTTTAGAACAAATCCCTTTATTATGAAAGTTAACTCCCAATTAAATTATCCCATGTTTGCTTTAATCACCACACTTTTCCTTGCCTGTGGCGGGGAAAAAACAAACACTTCAGAAACGCAATACTCAAACGAAAAAGTAGCAGAGAAAAAAGAAATTTTTTCAGCGTCACAGCAGGTAGCCACTTTTGCAGGAGGTTGTTTTTGGTGTGTAGAAGCTCCTTTTGAAGATTTGGATGGGGTCCTTTCGGTGGTTTCTGGCTATGCAGGAGGAAAAGAAAAGAATCCAACTTATGGAGATGTCTCGTCAGGTAAAACATCCCACCGAGAATCGGTCCAAATCACATTCGATCCTGAAGTAATCAGTTATACGGAATTAGTTGATATTTTCTGGCAAACCTATGACCCTACAGATGTTGGTGGGTCATTTTTTGACCGAGGTAGTCAATACGAATCTGCCATCTTCTACCACAACGACCTACAAAAAAAAGTTGCTGAAGAAAGCAAGAAGCGACTAGATCAATCCAAACGATTTTCTAAACCTGTGGCTACGCCTATCATTAAGTTTACCAACTTTTATCCTGCCGAAGACTACCATCAGGATTATTACAAAAAAAGTCCTCAAGAGTATTATGCCTACCGAAGGGGTTCGGGAAGAGATGCATTTATTAAAAAGCATTGGCCTGAACTTACTGCAAAAAAATACCCTGCACCATCCAAAGGAGAACTCAAAAAAGAGTTGGATGAGTTGCAATACGAAGTGACTATGGAGGGTGCCACAGAATATGCATTCAATAACGCCTACAACGGGAATAAAGAAGAGGGCATTTACGTTTGCGTGGTCACCGGCGCTCCATTATTCAGCTCTAAAGATAAATACGAATCGGGCTCGGGATGGCCTAGCTTCACCAAACCCATCGATGCTCGAATTATTGATAAACCAGTGGATCGGAGCCTAGGGATGCTTCGCGTAGAAGTGCGTAGCAAACTAGGCAACTCCCACTTAGGACATGTTTTTTACGATGGGCCTGCTCCTACAGGATTACGGTATTGCATGAATTCCGCAGCTATGAAGTTTATTCCGAAATCAGAAATGCAGATAGCAGGATACGGAGATTACCTTTGGGTGGTAGATTAATTTACCTCCTAATAAGGTAATTAACTTATCAATTTTCTAAAAGTCAGGTTAATTCTAGGACCCAATACCTTCTTGGTTTTGGGAAGCTGGTGTTCCCAATATTGCTGACTCTCGCCACCCATCAGTAATAAACTACCGTCAGAAAGTTCAATACTTAATTTTGGTTCTTTTTTTCCATAGGGTCGCAATTGAAAAACTCGCGAGGCACCAAAAGTTAGCGAGGCAATAGTCGGCTTATTTCCCAATACGGCCTCGTTATCTCTGTGCCAACTCATACTATCTTGCCCATTCCGATAATAATTGCAGAGTACATGCGTAAACTCCTGCTTGGTAAAATCCTGCAATCGATTTTTAATTTGTTCCAATTCCTTTGTAAAAGGCAGAGCCTCCATTTCGATCCCTGAATACCCATAAGGCACATTAGGATCCCCGTAGAGCGCAGTAAGCCTTGGTTGAAGCATCCATTTGCCAAACATTCGAATAGGCTCCTGACGCCAAGCTATACAATATTGCAGAGCCTTTAAATAATGGATTGCATCCTCATTTGAGTAGAAATTAGGATGGAAGGATACCTCTCCCTGAAAAGGAAGCAGGTTGCTGGTTTCTGCGGTTAGAAGAGAATACTGCATACCTGTCAACTTTTCTACCCATACATTGGTTTGAATGGATTAAAATTTATTTTGGATTAAGAAGAAGTAGGAACTACTTAATTGTCCAATAATCGACTACCGTAACCTTTTCCAAATGTGGGCCAAGAAGCCCAACAAACTCTTGATGTGCAGGATGAGGAATATAGGTGTCTCGGTCTGCATCGGAATGAAAAGTAACCGTAAATACATGGGTTAAACCCTGATTGAGCCCTTCAGGACTTGAATTCACTCCCCATTCAAATCCTTTGATTTCTGATATTTTGGAAGGTAATTCATTAAATGCTTTTACAATAAGATCGATGTCTTCTGGAGAGGAAGTTTCTTTGAAACCAAACATAACCACATGACGAAGAAGTGAATCAGGCATAACATTCTGGGTTAAGGAAAGAGAAGTAGATGAGGTTTCATCAGACTCAATAGTTGTTTCTGCAGGACTACAAGCGAAAAGCAAAACAAAGGCAAGGAGAAAGAAGCTGTTTTTCATAACTGCATTTTTTTTTGGCAAAATGGAAGGTATTTCTGTCCAATCAAAACTATTCCTAAAATTTTGCTGTGGAATAGTAAAAAAAATCCCCTAGGAATATATTCACTAGGGGATCTTGATCTTGACTAAGCTAAAAGGGATTATTTAACCACCTTTACATTTACAGCATTAATGCCTTTTTTTCCTTGTACTAATTCGTACACAACTTTGTCGTTTTCACGGATTTCGTGTACCAAACCAGTGTGGTGAACGAATACGTCCTCACTGTTGTCTGCTGGTGTAATGAATCCAAAGCCTTTGGTTGTGTTAAAGAATTTTACTGTTCCTTCATTCATGATTTTTGAAATTTTGATTGTTTTTTACTCGATTTTGATTTGACTGATTTGAAATAATTTTTTTCTCTACTGGCGGCTCAGGAGGAGTATCTGAAATATTACCGAATTGATCTACATAAGCAATCATATTATCAAGGCTACCGTCTTTAGGCTGTGCCTTTCGCTCAAGTTTCTTTTCAAGTTTATCTTTCTGCTTTCTCTTCTTTAGTTCCGCTTTTTGCTTTTTAATAAATGTGTTTTGATTTTTTGACATGCAATTGGTTTAGTTTACAAATGTGATAGCATGGCCTACTTTACCGGCTCTGCCTGTTCTTCCGATTCGATGGATGTATGCATCCATGGTCATCGGTAGCTGATAATTGATCACATGGCTCACATCAGCTACATCGATCCCCCTAGCAGCAACGTCTGTTGCCACCAACACACGGATCTCCCCATTTTTAAATTCTTCGATCATTCTATTTCGAAAATTCTGGGACTTATCTCCGTGAATTTGACCGGCCTTGATACCGGCTTGAATTAACTTTTTGGCTAGTCGATCTGCCAATCTTTTGGTTTCAGTGAATAAAATCACCTTTTCCAGTTCTGGATTGGCAAATAAATCGGCCAACACCTCAAACTTATCTTGCCCATCAGGAACACGAATAGTTTGTTGCTCAATGTTTTCGTTCGTCGTAGCTCCTGTAGAAACTTTAACTTCTACTGGATTAGATAAAAGGCCGTCGATTAATTTTTTCTGCCCTGGCTCTAAGGTTGCAGAAAACAGAAGCGTTTGATCTCTAGTCCCAATTCGATTGACTAACTTGTTGACATCGAGTACAAATCCCATATCCAACATACGGTCAAACTCATCCAAAACTAGAGTATTTACTTTTCTGAGATCCAAATTTTTACGATCTGAAAGATCTAATAACCTTCCTGGCGTACCAACAATTACTTGAAGCTTTCGTGCCAATTTGGGCAAATCAGAGTTGATATTCGTCCCACCAATAAATGTGGCTGAATACAAACCCATTCCTGCACTTAAACTTTTAAATTCCTCTTCAATCTGCAGAGCAAGTTCCCGTGTAGGAGTCACTACTAAGGCAGTATAATTTCGAGGATCTTTGAGAGCATGCTCAATTATTGGAATTAAAAAAGCAGCAGTTTTTCCAG
>JALRIY010000190.1 GCA_023255285.1 Algoriphagus sp. | reverse complement strand
GACTGTGAGCTTCTGGCGAATTCCAGCCGCAGTCTGCGTACTAAAGGGCACTAAATTTTGAGGGGGTCCCAGAGGCAGCTCTCCAATCTTTGCGCTAGGATGTGCACCCACCGGATTGAAGTACCGAAGCGCCACTACGCGGATCCCGGGTTTGCTTTTGACATAATCCACGAGGATATCCTCCCCTATTTTCTTGGTATTCCCGTAGGGACTTTCAGCATCTTTACGAGGAGTGGCTTCGGTCACTGGCAAGACATCGGGCTGCCCATATACTGTACAAGAGGATGAAAATACGAGGTTTTTGATTTCCTTGTCTCGCATAAACTCCAATAAAACGAGCAAAGAACCTAAGTTATTTTTGTAATAGGACAAGGGCTGCTGGGTACTTTCTCCTACTGCCTTAAAGGCTGCAAAATGGATGACCCCTTCAAGATGATGTGCTTTCGCGATTTGATCCAAAATCTCCCGTTGGTTGCAATCACCCCGGTAACACGCAAAACGCTTGCCTGTAATCTCTTCCAAACGGTCGAGTACCTCCACCTGTGAATTGGAAAAATCATCCAAAATAATTGGCTCCAAACCGGCATTCCAGAGTTCAACCGCAGTATGCGAACCAATGTATCCTGCCCCACCAGTGATTAATATTTTTTTCATTTTACTCAAAAATTTAAGTTATAAAAGTACAGATTTATCCCAAAATCTTGAGGAGGACCTCAATGGAATAGCGTGAAAATCCCTGACTTTTCCTCTTGGTTAATTTTTCCTTCCAAGCTATACGAGTAGCGTAAAAAATACGAGTAGCTTCCAATGGGGGCGACAACAGACTTAATTTTTCCGTCCCAAGGGGCTTCTCCCCTAAAAACCAAATTTCCCCACCGGTTCCAAATCAACAATTCATAGGTGACAGGGCAATTTGAAACAGGTCCAAATTCTCCATCACTTGGAAAAAAGCCTGTAGGCATGCGCAGCTTTGGTTTAGCTTGGCTTACTCTTGTAATCCCTACAACCATGCATCCCATGGCATCAGTGACTGTGTAGGAATAATCTCCCGGAGCCACTTCAGTAAGCAAAGAACCTTCATTCCCATTGTCCCAAACCACCTCAAAAGGAGCCTTTCCTCCAGATATTTCAAGTTGCACTTGACCAGTGAAGCTTCCTTCACAGCCTGGCTGAATCTCCTCAGGAACGACCACAACTTCCATGGGCTCTATCATATCCACTTCTAAGGGAATGACACAGCCCTTACTGTCTTGAATTCTGAGTTGATATTTGCCTGCTGCAAATCCAAAAACAGTCAAATAGGGAGACTCCCACTGGGAATCAAACCCAGAAACAGTATATGGAGGACTTCCTCCAACTATATTCAAGCGAATTTGTCCATCCGTACCCTCAAAACAGGAAACTTCTTTTACTTCCACATCCCCTAAAATTTGGAGTGGAGCAGGTTCCTCCAAACGTACTTCCATTTGGATAAAATCACATCCTGAAGCATCGTACACAGTGACCAAGTACATTCCTGCAGGAAGGCCAGTTGCTAAATTTGAAGAAAGGCCTGCGTCGTGTGCCCATTGGTAGGTATACTTGGAAGAACCACCCCTTGGCTGAATCTGGATACTCCCATTCGATTCACCTACGCAAGCAGGAAGAGAAACTTGAGGAGAGTCCAGTGTTAAAGAGCTAAAAATATCCACAGTTAAGACGGAAGAGATTCCCTTACAAGCCCCATTCTCTACACTACTTTCTTCATAAACGAGTTCTCGAATTGGGGCATTTGCATCCCAAAGCACTTGAACTTGATCTTCACCCTGTCCAGAAATCAACGTACCACCAATTACACTCCAACTGTAATCCCTATTGGCTAACGAATAGGGAACCTGATAATTAAGAAGTAAGTCTCCACCACAAATTCCTGAACTCCCCAAGGGGGCTTCTGGTATTAGAACCTCTGAAATGGTTACAGCAAGTTCCTTCCGCTGTCCAGGACAACCAGATAAAGTATAGGGGGTAGCGGCAATTTTACCTGAAGTACGCTCTGAGTCCCACTGTACGGTCACCAGGTCTGCTTCCTGCTGGAGTAGGATTCCTCCTTCAATTTCCCAACCGATTTGCCCTAAGGCCGCATCGGATTCAAATCTATAGGTGAATTGATCCGATCCAGGACAAACACCGCTAGGACCTTTTAATTCGCCAGGAACTGCTTCAACGAAGACCTCAAATTGGAAAGTCTCTTCATTACCACAGCTTGCATCCCCAGTAGATGCAAGTACAGAAATTTGATAGTTTCCAGGTTTTTGAAAAGTATGTAAAGCCTCCACCCCGTCTTGAAGTGCTGTGCCATCCCCAAAATCCCAACTAAAATTTTTGTAAGAGTTCGTCTCGGTTTGAATAGTCCAACTACCTTCAGAACCCAAACAAGCAACTTTATCCCCAACTACCTCAAAGGGATAGGTCGTAGTTGTTTCAAATTGTATTGGTTCTAAACTTGCTCCTACCGCATACACATAGGATTCTACTGCTCCAGAGCCATATGCAATTGCATTAAATCCAGAAGAATTTTGAAGCAGGTTAGGGCCTTCTTCAACAACTAGACGCGCATATTCAAAATTAGGATTGGAAGGAACAGGTTTAAATTGGCTTCCAACAGCTTTCCCATTAAGAAAAGTTTGCTGTGCTGTACCTTTCTTTACAAGGATATTTACCAGGTGTGTCCGAATCCAATTTATTTTAACTGAAGAAAAAACCATCTCCTTCATCAATTGATTAACTGGACTTAGCGTTACTAAGGAAGGGTCACCGTAACGAGAATACGAATCATTTTGATCGTTGCAATTTCCACTTTTTGCAATCATCGATACAGCTGTAGGTTTGCTGGTTTCAATGGAAACTAGATCGTCCTTCGTAAATTCGAAGGTAAAGAATGCGCCACGGTTCAGTGTGCCTTTTGAAATCCCATTTAGTTTTACTTCTGTATTATTTTCTGAAGCCAAAACCTTAACTAGTTCACCCGAGGTTCGGTCTGCAAGTGGGATGTGAATGTAGGATTTACCCCAAGAAGGTAAAGGATAGGCTTGTTGGAACAAATGGTCTCCAGAAGTGGCACAGTTGTCTCCTGCACTAGTCATTTTATTGCCTCCAAACACTGCTAAATTTTTACAATCTCCAGCTGTCCCATTCAAGACGCGAATCCTGGTACCTGTCAGATCACCCGTAGCTGCTTTTAGCTGAAACGTTTGCCCCTTATCAAGCTTGATGCGGATGGGAGCAACAGCAGGTACAGGAGAACCATTCAAATCTACTCGAGCAGTAGCTGTGATTTCAACCTCTGTTTCATCTTCTACTGCAACCAGCAGTAGCGTACTTTCAAAGTTTTTGTTCGATGGAGAAATATCTAACTCTGGCTCAAATTCATCGTAATGAGAAGTGATAAAATATTCCTTACCAAGTGCGGTGACTGGCAATATTACAGTTCCATCAGCACTTGCTTGCCTTTTGTTAAAGGCATGTACAGCTACCAAACCTGTAGTGGCCACATAAATGCTTTTCTCTTCTACCAATCCTGAAGAGGAGTGCATCACATTGTAAAGTTTATTCTCATAATCCTGAATGTGCTGCTGCCCTTTTTCTAAGTCGAAAAAAGTTTTTTGATTGTTGTATTCAATATACCCTGAAGTTTTCTCTGCTGCAGTGATTAGAATGGAGGCGGTAGCCGGTAAAAAAGGAGTAGCATGGTTTTCCATGAACCCGAAATAAAACTCTTTTCCTAATGTGTTATTTTGAGCGAAAACATGGAAATCAGCTCCAAAAAGAATAAAAAAAAATCCGATGAATTTAAATATGCCGCGCATTTTCTTCCCTCAATTATCGCGATAAATATAATCCTTTTGAGTTCATTTTCTAATAACCCAAGTCAATCGTACTTGTTTGATTTTATAAGTGTAATTAAGCCCAACTAATCCTTCCAATCAACTCCATACAAATCACTGAATTGTAAAATTAAATATGATTACCCGCAATTATGCCAGTGGGGTAAGACTTGCTTAAATTACTGCGGATATTTGGCCACAGACGACTGCTCACAATCCACTGCTCACCTCCTTATTGTCTCTCGCTACTGGTAATAAAGCAGATAATCATAAAATAAATTAAGTATTTGTCTAATTCACCGGCATTAATAAGCAAGGAAAAAACTTACAAATGCCCACTTTAGGAAGAAGTGGCCTAAAAAAATCTCAAAACGACTTTTGTACGATGCTCATCTACTACTTGAGTGTCTGGAGGGATGATAAGCTTAAATAGTGAGAAGTAACTAATTTATCAGGAGTACAGCCCCCTTAAATGTCACTTGAATGGAGCTACCTTCAATACTATAGCTGTAAGTGGTCGAATAAGAATACGTTCCAACAGGAGCTTCTTTTCCTGCAAATTTCCCATCCCAACCCTTATTTCCCGCATAAATAAGCTGTCCCCATCGGTTGTAAATAGTCATTGAAAAATCAACCACACAGGTAGAAACTCCAGTGAAAAGTCCCTCTTTAGGATTAAAGGCATTGGGCATACGTATTTTAGGAGCTTCCTCAATGACACTACCAG
>JALRIY010000018.1 GCA_023255285.1 Algoriphagus sp. | reverse complement strand
AAAAAATCAAAACCCATCTTGGTAGGGATGGCATCTGTATGAGGGGCTCCTAGACCCCATTTTCCCACCATTCCTGTACGATAGCCAACCTCTTTCAATTTCCTCGGGAGTAAGACCGTGTTTGCCGGAATAGGACGTTGGCCCTCCAGAGTAGAGTCTAGAATAGCAGCTTTGTAGTTCCACACCTCACCTCGCTCCCTCCACTCATCGTTTCCTCTAATGTAGGCATGACCGGCATGGGTCCCTGTCAATAACATGTATCGTGCAGGTGCACACACGGGTGCTCCAGAATAGTGCTGGGTAAAAATCATTCCTTCCCGAGCCAGTGCATCAATATTCGGGGTTTCGATTTTCTGCTGCCCGTAGATCCCTAATTCCCCATAGCCAAGGTCGTCTGCAAGAATATAAATGATGTTTGGGCGTTCAATTTTACCCATCCCATTCCCCTGAGCAAGTCCAGCGAAGGCAATTCTAGTAAAAATTAAACAACTAAAGACTACTTTTTTCATAGCTATTTTTCAATGAGCCCACCCTAAATTGGAGAAATTAATTCTATTTTTTTTGAGGCAATCTGGCACCTGTTTCCTGCCACCAAGCTTGGAGTGAAAATTTAAGTTGTGAAACTATTTCTGGAAATTGAGCCGCCAAATTGGTCGTTTCCCTAGGGTCATCCGTTAAGGAAAATAGTTCATCGGGCTGCTCTCCAAAATAATGAATCAGTTTGTAGTCCCCAGAGCGAATGATAGAATAGGGGATGACATCCGATCCTCTGTAATGGGGAAAATGCCAAAATAAGTCCCGTGAACCTAGGGTGCCCCCTTTCAATACCCCAGCTAAACTTTGGCCATCTAGCCCTTTTTCGCGCGGATTTAATCCCAGGAAGTCCAAGATCGTAGGCAGCCAATCTTGGGTTACAATAGGAAGGGCTGACTGCTTACCTGCAACCACCTGTCCAGGCCACTTCACCACTGTAGGGACCCGAATACCCCCTTCGTAGGGATACCCTTTTTGAGACCTTAAAGGATAGTTATTCGTGATGGGATTTGTAGGATTCCCTATCAATCCTCCATTGTCTGAAGTGAAAATCACAAGGGTCTTGTCAGTCAACTTCAGGCGATCCAAGGTAGCGAGCACCTTGCCTACGTTTTGGTCTAAATTATCTACCATCGCGGCATAAATGGGGTTTTTCTGTTTTCCTCCAGCTTTTGCTTTGTATTTCTCAACTAACTCTTGAGGGGCCATGATTGGGGTATGCACGGCATAGGGTGCCCAATGGATAAAAAATTTATGTGACTGCGATTGGAGAAAATCCACGATCTCATCCCCTTCTCGGTCTGTCAAATACTCGCCGCTTTCCCTTGGTGTCACCCGATCAAACGCATAAAAAGGTGTAGGGGTAGCAGGTTCGTAAGGATCAAAGTAGCTAGGGGGCTGCCCCAAGTCATTGCCTCCAAAGTTGCGGTCAAAGCCTTGTTTCTCAGGATAGTTTTCCTCTCCTCCCAAATGCCATTTGCCTACATGGAAGGTCGTGTATCCCTGTGCTTTCATTCGTTCCGCTAGGGTAAGCTCCTCCAAGGGAAGAAACCCTTGATTTTTTGGGGTGCGGAGGGGTTGATCCGGATTTTCAGAATATTCCCCTGGCAGACCAGTAGTACCTACTCCCTGAAATCGGGCATAAATCCAATCGGTAATTCCCATTCGTGCAGGGTACTTCCCGGTCATCAGGGCTGCTCGGGAGGGAGAGCAAATCGCCGCCGCAGCATAGGAATGCGTAAATAACATCCCTTCAGCAGCCAATCGATCGATGTTGGGTGTTTCGTAAAAATCACTTCCAAAAACGCCAATGTCTGCCCATCCCAAATCATCTACATGGATCAAGAGCACATTGAATTCTTCTTTGGTCTGTCCAAAGGAAGCCCAACACATTCCGAATGAAAGTAGAAAAATTAGGATAGACTTTTTCATCAACTAGAAATAATTGGCAATCACTAAACTCATTGAAAGCTTAAAGAAGGTAGAGATTGTAGTTTATGGTGAATCAAATTATCAAATAAAGCCCTCTTTCCAAAATATATAGTGTAGCAGCGGTAAGTTGATCTCCAAGCCCCTTCGCTAAAGCCTCCAATGCTGAATGTGCAAGTGATTCATACTAACCAGATATTGTGGTTGGAATAGAATTAAAACCCGCTAGGGGTCGTAGACTCTGACAGTAACTTTGGACGAGAAAACAGTTTTTTACTCCTCCATTTTATTGCTAACTTTTTATTCGGAATCCCTCATCCATGCAAAATCTGGTTCCTCTCCTATTTTCTTTCCTTCATCAATGATAGCCCTATGCCAACGCGATCCACACTTTCAATTCTGCTTACAGCTGTAGCCTTTCCAGCATTTGCTCAATCCGGAACCACCAAATTGGATCCAGTGAATTTTTCTGAGGTAACCATCACTGATGATTTTTGGAAACCAAAGCTTGAAAAAATTGCTAGGAAAGCTATTCCAGTTATGATTTATCAAACTGAAATAGCCACCGGCCGCATCCGCAATTATGAAAAAGTGGCGCGCCAACAGAAAGAAAAGCACGAAGGCATTTATTACGATGACAGTGATGTGTACAAAGCCCTAGAGGCTATTGCATATTCGCTGAAAAACCATTGGGATAAATCCTTGGAACAAAAAGCAGACGAATGGATTGCTAAAATTGCAGCTGCGCAGGAGGCAGATGGATATATCAATTCTTTTTATTCGCTTACCGGACTTGAAAATCGCTGGACGGATATGGAAAAACATGAGGATTACTGCGCTGGGCATTTGATGGAGGCTGGCGTGGCCTATTTTCAAACTACGGGAAAACGAAAATTACTCGATGTAGCCATCAGGATGGCGGATCATATAGACGATACTTTCCGGAAACAAAATCGACCTTGGGTGTCTGGACATGAGGAAATTGAGCTTGCTTTAGTCAAATTGTATACGACCACAGGCGATAAAAAATACTTGGAACTATCCGATTGGTTTCTGGAGCAGCGAGGACATGGCCACGGCAAAGGTGGAATTTGGGACAATCCACATTGGGGGCCCAAGTATGCGCAGGATGATGTACCGGTAAAGGAGCAGAAGGAAATTACCGGCCATGCGGTACGGGCGATGTATCTATACACAGGAGCTGCCGATGTGGCTGCAGCAAAAAATGATCTTGGCTACATGAATGCCATGAAAACGGTTTGGGAGGATGTCGTGTACCGAAATATGTATGTGACTGGAGGGATAGGATCATCAGGAAGCAACGAGGGTTTTTCAGTAGATTATGACCTCCCCAATGAAAATGCATACAGCGAGACCTGCGCTTCGGTTGGAATGGTTTTTTGGAATCAGCGAATGAATGCCCTAGAAGGGGATTCCAAGTACATTGATGTATTGGAGAGGAGCTTGTACAATGCAGCCTTGGATGGTTTGAGCCTAGAAGGGAATCGGTTTTTTTATGGAAACCCATTGGCCTCCTCTGGCCAGCATACTCGGAGAGATTGGTTTGGCACAGCCTGCTGTCCCTCCAATATTTCCCGATTGGTGGCCTCAGTTGGCGATTACATTTATGCAAAATCTGAAGATGCCATTTGGGTGAATCTCTTCATCGGAAGCAAGACCAAATTCCAGATGGGCAATGTGGAAGTGCCAGTAGAAATGACAACCAATTATCCACATGATGGGGTTATCCATCTGACCCTAAGTCCCGAGCAGAAAGCCACCTATTCCTTGAAATTGAGATTACCAGGTTGGGCAAGGGATGAACCTGTTCCAGGTGGACTGTACAGATTTTCAGGAAAAAGTACCCAAAAATTCACGCTTTTACTCAATGGTAAAGTTGTTCCCTATACGGAAGAAAATGGCTATTTGACCATCACTAGAGCCTGGGAAAAGGGGGATCAAATCCATTTTACCTTACCGATGGAAGTACGGAAGTTAGTTGCCCGGGAAGAGGTCACTGCAAATGAAAACCGAATCGCAATTCAACGAGGCCCTTTGGTTTATTGTGTGGAGGGAGCGGATAACAACGGGAAAGCATGGAATATTGTAATTCCAGAAAAAGCCACTTTTACCACTTTTCAACACCAGGTTTTGGATGAAAAAGTAATTGCTATCCAGGCAGAAATGAAGGTCATGTCGGGCTCGGAAGACGGTACAAATCTGCGTTCTGAAACCAAAAAAATTACTGCTATCCCTTATTATACCTGGGCCAATCGCGGACAAAATGAAATGCAAGTTTGGCTTCCCACAAAAATTCAGGAAGTGAAAATCATTCGATAGAACAAAAACTTACATCAACTAGAATAAGGCTTAGTACCGCCAGAAATTTTACTCGGTAAGTGAGAGGCAATAGCTTGTACTTAAAAAAGTAATTTGAGGGGCTTTTAGAAACTAACCTTTAGTTGCATAGCACTCCCTACAGTTTCTTTGTAGTGTCCATTTTAATTATTCGAATTAGGTCTTAAAGGATTTTGCCTGATCATAAGCCACTTGCTTGACTATTTTTACCCCTTTGAAGGATTCGCTTTTCTCTAATCTTTTCTCTTCTATAGTAATCCAAAGGATCTGCTTCTCCGCCACTTTGGATTCTAGCTTCTCTCACCAAAGATCTTACGTCAGTTAAAAACGCATCTTGAAGTATTTCTTGTGCCCCAACCACGTCTCCTTCCAACTGATATTGACTTAGTTTTACACGATCCACTAAAAGCGATTTAGCGAAAGCCTGTGAAATAGACTCCAAAGCCTGAATTAAGTCTTCCAAGGGGTCTTTAGTAGTGTGACTGGCGTCGATCATCCAAGAAATACTTTCCCAAGTCTGGACATTTTCTTCGGCTCCGTTGACCAATTCACAGAAAATCAAAAACAACTGGTAGGGCTTGATGCTTCCTGTACTCAAATCATCGTCCCCGTACTTACTGTCATTGAAGTGAAAACCTGCCAACATGTTCTGATGCATCAGCGTCGCCACAATCTGTTCGACATTGGTATTGGGAAGGTGGTGACCTAAATCCACCAAAACTTTAGCCTTCTCTCCGAGCTGCCGGCAAATCAGGGCTGAAGTACCCCAATCTGGAATCACCGTATGGTAAAAATTTGGTTCGTAGGGCTTGTACTCCAACAATAACTTCCAATCCGCCGGTAAGCCAGCATATATTTCCTGAAGTGATTCAGTAGTCCATTGAAGCGCATTTCTGATATGAGCCTGACCCGGAAAGTTACTTCCATCTGCCAACCATACGGTAAGCCCTTTGCTACCCAATTCCTTCCCTACTTCGATCACCAAAAGATTATGCTCCACAGCCTGCTTTCGAATGTCAGCAGCTGCATTACTAAGTGAACCCAATTTATACGTCAAAGGCTGTCCATAATCTTGGAAAGTATTTGAGTTCATGGCATCAAATCGGATTTGTAGATCGGCCGCCTTTTGCTTAATCAGCTGAATGTCTTGAGGAATATCCCAAGGAATATGGAGAGAAACAGCATCTGTCCGCTTGGTCAACTTGGCCAAAAGCCCTATGTCATCCAGTTTTTCTTCGAGATTTCTTGGTTCACCACCTATCAAAAATCTCCCAAATCTCGTTCCTCCGGCACCTAAAGCCCAGGAAGGAACCGCAATCTGAAACGAGGTAATTTTTTGAATTAAATAATTGAGATCCAATCCCCTTGAATTTAACTGCTCAGATAGCAGTGAAAAGGATTTTTGGTGGAAGTGGGTTGGCATTTTCGGAATTATAGTTACAGGTTATTTGGTAAATACTTAGCTCGGGTCAAATTTTTCAGAAACTAGTGATTGAGTTTATTGATCCTGAAAATTACACTTCCTCACTTTTTGATGGTTTATTTATCCAAAATGGTGCAGTCACAAACCATAGCACCATGCCAATACCCATATACCCTTTCATTAGACTCAATTCTAGATTCCCAACAAAGAAGATAATCGGTGGCACAAGGGTGAGCACCAATCCAAGGAAGGACCCTATTTTTAGTAGCATTTTCATGGGTTTATCGTTTAATTATACGCTTATATCTCGGCTTAAAACTTCTATTATTCCCAAGTTGGACTTTTTTAACGTTTACATTATTCTAGATAAGGCGATTTAGCAAGTGGGTATTTTATTTTTGAAAGCACAATGAAAATTGCAATTGCCACAAACCATCCCGGTAGCCCTAGAAAAAAAATTTCAACCCCATAAAAAAAGTTCAACCCCAAGCAGAAAACCAAAGTGAATACCCAGCTCAACAAAGCCGGAAGACTGAAAGCAGACTTGGAATTCAACGCAGCTTCAGATTGAAAACCCATTTTCTTAGAAAAATAGAAATCTGCAAAAATTACTGCCCCCATCGGCATCAGCACTAACCCGTACAAGGCCACAAAATCCAACAACTTCATGACCAAAGCCGGAAAACAAGCAGCCAAACTAGTCACCACACCTACACTAGCTGTGATTTTCCAAGTTGAAACTTTTGGAAAAATCGCCTGTAGTGCTAGTCCAGCTCTATAAATTGTAGGATTGGCAGTAGTCCAACCTGCGATCACCACACAAATCGCCCCAGCAATTCCTAGCGTCTTGTATGCAATAGCTCCAGGAGCAAATTCCTGTGAAGCGGATTCGGCCTGAAGAAATACCGAATAGAGAATCCCAGATGCGATCCAAGCCACAAAATGTCCTAAAAAAACTCCTCCAAAGGAATAAAATCCGTAGGTCCAAGACTTCGCATAACGAAGAATGGTCAAGTCAGACATCCCAATGTGCATGGCCATATTGCAAAACCAGGCAAAAAAAATGGTGTGCCAAATCGTGAATTTGGACATACCAGCGAGTGGAACTCCATTCCAAATAACTTCTTGAGAAATGCTAATCAAACTTTCAAATGAACCCACCCCAAGTTGAGCCAAACCCACAATAGCTGCAGCAAAGAAGACCAGTATCATCCAAGGAGACATCACATTTGCAAATTTGGACACTTGGGAGTATCCTTGGATAGCCACTAGCGTAATCACTCCTCCCATAAAAAATACAGTCAAAATCCAGCCTGGCGTCCTCGGCAACCAATCCGATAGGGTGGGCATCTCAAGGTCAAAAGGAATTCCCACAGCTGTGGCTGAAACTGCAATCATAGACCCTGCAAGAAAGCAGAACATTAAGGAGTTTACCAGATTGTACCAGCGCACCACGTTTTTGCCAGCTATTCGCTCCAATTGATAATACAAAGTAAGACGCTTGGAGGCTGCAATTGGCCCTGTAATCAATCCCCAACTCAACACTGCTAAGAGGTTGCCAATCAATAATCCAAAAACGAGGTCTCCGGCCGATACTCCATGTGCCACAAACAAGGGACCAATCACAAACTCGGTTCCAGCCGTATGCTCGCCTGCATACATTCCCAAAAAGCTTTTCGCTCCTTTCAGACTACCACTCGGAATCGGAGTGCGCTCAAATTCGTTGGTCTCACCAACTACCTTTTTTAAAAACGAATTGCTCATTGAAAATAAATTGTTTGATTATCCGTAATTCTGCCCAATTGATGTAAGGGAACGTTTCATTAAAATCAGTTCCAAAAACCCCAATATCTGTACAAATCAAATCATCTACATGCATCAAGAGCATATTGGATTCTTCTTTGGTCTGGCCAAAGGAAGCCCAATAAACTCCAAATGAAAGTAGAAAAATAAAACTGACTTTTTCACCAAATTGGAAAGAATGAGCACTGCTTCAACTGCTAAGCATTTAACTCGAATACAAAAATTGAGCACTATTGAATCATAAATTAAAAAATGGAGGACTTTTCCCCAAATAAAATGTCGCATTCGAAAAAGGTTTTCCTTACTCATAGCATTCCCTCTGCCTACTTGCTCTTCAATAGATCAAAAGGAGATAAAAACTGGTTTTGAAGAAAATGGAAACTTTCAATTTTCGGTTAATTGGCAGTGGCCGAAAAAAACAGCTTTTTACTCCTCCATTTTATTGCTAACTTATTGGTAAGATTCCTAATCCATGAAAAATCTATTCCTCCTCCTCCTTCCCTTCCTGTACTTCGGTGCCCAAGCACAGGTGAATATGCGTAATCAAGCCACCCCTAACGTGGTACTGATTTTTATGGATGACCTTGGTTATGGGGACCTAGAGGCTTATGGAGGCTATCCACAGCGGACCCCTCACCTCAATGCGCTTGCTGCTTCCGGGATGCGATTTACCAATTTCTACGCAGCGCAGGCCGTCTGTAGCGCCTCTAGAGCGGCTCTACTTACTGGCTGCTACCCCAATCGACTGAGCATCTCTGGAGCACTTATGCCCTGGTCCACCATAGCACTGAATCCAGAGGAAGAAACCCTCGCCACCCTCGCAAAAAAGAAAGGCTATCAAACCGGCATGATTGGTAAATGGCACCTCGGTGCAAAAGCCCCTTACCTACCCACCTCCTACGGCTTTGACTCCTATTTTGGCCTTCCCTACTCCAACGACATGTGGCCTGTGGGCTACGATGGTAAGCCTATTACCGACACAGCAGACCGAAAATACAAGTACCCTCCCCTCTTTTTACTTGAAGGGAATGATCCCGTGATCCCCATCCGCACGCTTGAGGACCAAGCTAAACTCACACAATTGTACACCCAGCGGGCAGTGCAGTTTATTGAGCAGCACAAGGAGACTCCCTTTTTCTTGTACTTAGCCCATTCCATGCCTCATGTCCCCATTGCGGTGTCTGATCCCTACAAAAACAAAACTGGAGCTGGCCTATTTGCAGACTTAATGACCGAAATAGACGATTCTATTGGGGAAGTGATGGCTGCACTAATCAAAAATGGTCTTAGCCAAAATACACTGGTCATCTTTACAAGTGACAATGGCCCCTGGTTAACCTTTGGCAACCATGCTGGTAGCAGTGGTGGCCTTCGAGAAGGCAAGGGCTCGGCTTGGGAAGGTGGCGTCCGTGTACCATGCATCGTAAGCTTACCGGGCGTAATCCCTGTAGGAACAATCACCAACCAGCTTGCCTCCACCATGGATATCTTACCTACGCTAGCTGCCCTCTTAGACGCCCCTTTACCGGATCAAAAAATTGATGGGGTAAATATCTTACCCCTACTTCAGCAAATGCCCGGTGCCAATCCTCGAGACCACTTTGTTTATTACTACGATGCAAATAGCCTTAAAGCAATACGGCAAGGAACATGGAAATTGGTGTTTCCACATATTTCTCAGACCTATTTAAACACCCAGCGAGGAAATGATGGGTATCCGGGAGTTTACAAATCAATGGAAGTCCCCCTAGGCCTATACGACCTTTCCACCGACCCTGGTGAAAGCCATGACCTATCCCCTCTATTCCCAGAAGTAGTTTCTAGGTTAACCGAGCTTGCCAATCAATACAGAGGAACACTTGGGGACGACCTTACTAAACATGTAGGTACCGAGAGGCGGGCAGCCGCCAGAATCAATTGATATCGAACGTTAGCGAGATGAAATTGGAGCCTTTTTTATTCTACCCCAGAACACAAAAAGGGCGAGTGCCAAAAAGACAAGTTGAGTGACTACAGGTTCCTCTTTAGAAGCATGAAAGGCAGTGGCCAAGCCCATGATGATCGCTAAACCTAGAGATGCGAGCGGAGTGAGTATAGGAAGGATGCGGAGCGCGGCAGGCAGAATCAGTCCAAGTGCACCCAGGACCTCAGCTATTCCAATAAATCGAATCAAGCCGACCCCATATTTTTCAATGAGCTCGCCGGATTGTTGGATAAGATCCGCCTCAGAAGTAGTCAATTTGGTCACTCCGATCATGCCAAAGGCGAGGGCAAGGGCAACTTGTACCACCCATAGGGAGATATGAAGGGCATTGGAAGGGGTAGGATTGGACATTTTATAAGGAAATAGGTTAAGAATTTCGTTGAGTAGCCTAAAATACTAAAAAATAAACAAGTTGAAATACCAAGAATTCGAATCAACCTAGCCTTTGACTTTGTTACAGTGATGCAAAGAAACGGGTTACTGGTCTTAAGTAGAGTTAAAGCGGAAAATTTTAGCGCATTAGCCAGCTAAGAATACGGAGTTCACTGCAACCATTTTATTTAAAAATTACCCTATGGATAAGAAAGGGGCCTAGAATTAACGTTATAGGCCATCAAAAAAGTAACCTAAAGCTGCGTGTTAAGAAAAAAGAAATTGAGGGAATGATCTGGCATCTAAAAAAGCATGGCATGTGCTCGGGGTTGCACTTTTTTACCCGGGCCTTCTTAAGTCAATATCAGTCGTTCTAAAATTAAAAACGTTACGTCTTCATTTTGAAGAATCGCTTTTACACGTGGACGCATCTTTTTTCAATTGAAAAATTTGCCCCCAAAATGATATCGATTGATTTTTTGAATTTTCTGAGTAGCCGCAATTTCCTCCAATCAATTTTAGCGAGGAAACAAATGGTGATCAGTTCATTTCCATCCACCCAGGTAAGAGCAACTACTACCAGCCCCGATAAGCCGGTGGTACCACCTGATTTAACCTCAGGTAAACAATCGCCTGAGCACGGTGGTGGGTTTGGTGGTCTTGAATCAAGTTGAGAAACTGAATTTTATTCATGACCCCACCCCTCCAAGGAAATTCTTTTGTCAAGCTCTTCGCATCAAGCTCCTCCAGCTGACGCAAAGCAAAGTCATAGGATTCAGTAAGTAAGCGTATCACCTCCACTTTACTCACATCTTGACCCTCAACCTTGGAGCGGTGCGGCAAAGGTTTCTCCGCCAAAAAGCTGCTCGAAAGCCAAACTAAATTATCCCCCAAGTGCAGGAGCTGCTCCCCAAAGGACATCTCTTCGGGAGTAGGACGATACCCATATTGCGCTTCCGGCATTTTCTCTGCCACCTCAAGCGTATATCGCATCGCCTCAGTAAGCTTCTGCTGATGCGCATTAATTAATATGGCCGAGTCTTGAGCTTTCAGTTCAATAGAAACTGCTACAAAAAGAAAAAAGAAGGGTATAAATTTCATTGCGTTACATTTTTTAATCTGATTATCCACTTTGTCACCAGTTACCAATTAAAAATAAGGTTTGAAAATCATTTTAATGAGCTGTAGTCTTTGGGCTGTCGTCTGTCGACAATTATCTACATCTTGCCACTTGCAAAAAATCTGTTTGAATTACTTTGAATAAGCAAATTTCAATAAAAAAAGAAGAAGAAAAATAATGCTGTGTTGGTGATCCGAACGCCCTCGTAATAGCCAATCGTCCTGCGAGAACCATCCATCACTCGTCCGTCTTCTATGTAGCCAATCGTCCTGCGGGACTGGTCCATCACCCGCCCATTATCGATATAGCCTACAGTAGATCTGGATCCATTCATCACCCGACCATCTTCCACATAGCCAATGGTCCGCCGTGACCCATCCATGACCCGACTCCCATCCAGGTAGCCAATTGTCGATCGAGAGCCATTGGTCACCCGATCCCCTTCGATATAGCCTACCGTCCGACGGCTACCATCCATCAGGCGCTGCCCAAAACCTTCCTTGGTCAGAAATAAAATGGGGAGTAAAAAAAATAGAAATGATGTTTTCATACTGACTTTAATTGATCTAACCTACTGAATTTCAATCCAAACTCAAAACAACTGCTCTATATCACTCTCCTGAAAATGAAAAAATGCCGACCCAAAGCCGGCATTTTTGAGACATGGGTTGGATCGCCTTACTTCAATCCTCCAATCATGTCGGATGGCTTCACCCACTCGTCAAACTGCTCAGAGGTAAGTAAACCCAAACTTAGGGCTGCAGCGCGCAAACTTGTTCCTTCCTTGTGCGCTTTCTTAGCTATGGCTGCTGCATTTTCGTAGCCAATATACGGATTCAGAGCTGTCACCAACATGAGGGAATTTTCCAAATGCTGCTGGATCATAGGGGTATTCGGTTCAATACCCACCGCACAATTTAGATCAAAGGAAACGCAAGCATCTCCTAGCAATCGGGCCGACTGTAGGAAATTTGCAGCAATTAGGGGCTTGAATACATTCAGTTCAAAATGTCCGTTGGAACCACCTATGGTAATTGCCACATCGTTGCCCATCACCTGCGCCGCTACCATGGTCATAGCCTCCACTTGAGTCGGATTGACCTTACCCGGCATAATGGAAGAACCTGGCTCATTTTCTGGAATCAAAATCTCCCCGATGCCAGAGCGAGGACCTGAGGAAAGCATACGAATGTCATTGGCGATTTTCATCAAGGAAACAGCCAATTGCTTCAATGCCCCATGGGTTTCGACCATGCCATCGTGCGCAGCAAGTGCCTCAAACTTGTTGGGCGCCGTCACAAAGGGAAGACCGGTCAACTCAGCTATTTTTTTTGCGACCAATTCAGAATAGCCCCGCGGAGTATTCAAACCAGTACCCACTGCGGTACCGCCCAAAGCCAACTCAGACAAATGCGAAAGGGTGTTGTTGAGCGCACGCAAACCGTGATCAAGCTGCGCCACGTAGCCACTAAACTCCTGACCCAAGGTAAGCGGAGTGGCGTCCATAAAGTGGGTTCGCCCGATTTTGACTACCTGCTTGAAGGCTTCTGCCTTGGCTGCTAGCGTATCGCGAAGCTGCTTCACCCCAGGGATAGTCGTTTGAGCAACCATCTTGTAGGCAGCAATGTGCATCGCCGTGGGGTAGGTATCGTTGGAGGACTGAGACTTGTTGACATCGTCGTTGGGGTGGATTTTTTTCTTGGCATCCTCCAAAGATCCTCCTAAAAGCACATGCGCTCGGTAGGCAATCACCTCGTTCGCATTCATGTTGGATTGGGTACCCGATCCCGTCTGCCAGACCACCAATGGAAACTGGCTGTCGTGCTGTCCAGTTAACACTTCGTCACAAACCTGAGCGATGATTTTTGCCTTTTCAAGTTCCAAAACCCCTAACTCCGCATTGGTCAACGCCGCTGCTTTCTTCAATACGGCAAAAGCATGGATGATCTCGATGGGCATGCGGTTTTTTTCTCCGCCAATCTTAAAGTTATTGATCGAGCGCTGCGTCTGTGCGCCCCAATAGGCCGATGCTGGAACCTCTACAGGCCCCATGGTGTCTTTTTCTATACGGATGGACATGGTAGTCGAATTAAAAAGGTGAAGATTAGGGCACAAAGGTACACCCAAAGTCCCTTTTTGCCTAAAACTTGCTAGCAGATTCCACGTTACTCGCTGGAAAATTGATCACTTCTTTGAAAAGTTTTTTACTATGTCCCAGTTGCCGATGAAACAAAACCACGGCTAATATGTAATTGAAGCCCAGTAGAAAAAGACAAATGCCTCCTTGAAAAAATTGTTGAGTCATTAAAAAGAAAAAAAGAACAAAAGCAAGTAGTATCCCTGTCCAAAACCAAAGAAAAAATCGAGTAGTTGAAAAAAGCTGGTAACGGAGAAAAAGTATGCTACCTCGAGGCGTATGCTCCACCTTACCCAAAAGTAATGGGAGAAAGTTGTCTCCTTTTTCAATTACTCGAGAAATTCGAAATCCATTTTCTTCGACGCGTCCGTTAAATAGTGGAGGTAATTCTGGGAGCCCTTCGGAATGAGCCCCTCGAGTAACTGCCGACAAGCGATCCAGGAGCTGCTCCTTCGATAAAGGGCTTACCAGAGTTTCCCGACCAAAAGGCAACAAGTTCATGCCTTTACTTTACAGCAATACAAGAAATTTCCACCTGTACATTTTTGGGGAGTTTGCTTACCTCCACAGTCTCCCTAGCAGGGGGATCGACTTTGAAGTACTGTCCATAAGCCTCGTTAATGGTGCCAAACTGGCCCATATCTCGGATAAAAATCGTGCATTTGGCCACATTGTCGAAGCCAAAACCAGCAGCCCTCAGGATGGCTTCCATGTTTTTCATGACCGCATGCGTCTCTTCCGTGATGTTTTCATTGATCAGCTCCCCCGTCTCTGGATCTAGGGCGATTTGGCCCGATACATAGAGTGTATCTCCAACTTGTACCGCCTGAGAATAGGGTCCGATCGGCGCCGGTGCTTCTGGGGTGTAGATAATTTTTCTAGACATTGGATTTAGTTGATTAGTTATAAATGAAATAAAGTAGAAATATTCCGAGCAAAGCTCGGGAAATAAAGGGTTTTAATACGTTTATCTACCCTATTTCACGGAGCCTACATTCCGGAGGCAGTCGTAGCGCTGCGTATTTCTTCCATATCTCCCTTTATTATTTCATGAAGCGTAGCGTAGGTTATTTCTACCGTATTTTGTACGTTGTACCAAGTAACTCGTACTAAGTACTTTTCTTCGCTTCTTCCCAGTACACATCCATTTCAGCCAAACTCATCTCGCTTAAATTTTTGCCTGTCGCTTTGGCAGCTTGCTCCAAGTACTGAAATCGGGAGATAAATTTGATGTTGGTTCGCTCCAATGCCTCCTCTGGATTGATGTCTATAAATCGCGCATAGTTGATCAATGAAAAAAGAAGGTCTCCAAACTCTGCCGCTGCTTTTTCTTGGTCAATTTTGGATCCAGCTCCTACTTGAAACTCCGCCTCAAACTCGCCCATTTCCTCCTTCACCTTGTCCCATACCTGCTCAGGCTCCTCCCAGTCAAAGCCCACACCTCGTGCCTTTTCCTGGATTCGCATGGCCTTGATGAGGGCAGGCAAACTTTTGGGCACTCCACCAAGCACAGAAACATTTCCTTTTTCAGTGAGCTTGATTTTCTCCCAATTTTGCTTGACGGCCTCCTCATCCTGCACCACAGTATCTCCATAGATGTGTGGGTGCCGACGGATCAATTTCTCACATAAGGAATCAATCACCGTGCGGATGTCGTAGCGACCCTGCTCCGAACCAATTTTGGCATAAAAGACCAGGTGCAAGAGCAGATCCCCCACTTCTTTTTTTATTTCTTCAGCATCACCTTGCAAGATGGCATCCGAAAGTTCAAAGGTCTCCTCAATGGTCAAATGACGCAAACTTTCGGTAGTCTGCTTCTTGTCCCAAGGACATTGCGCACGCAACTCATCCATAATGGTCAATAAGCGATCAAAGGCAGCCAATTGCTCGGCTCGAGAACTCAAGTTGGACATGTTGTAGGAAACTATGCTTGACGTGTAAACGTTTTCAAAGTAAAACATTAAATTTGCGCAAAATTATCCGGTATGGCAACTTTCTTGATCACACTAGGTTTCATCGCCATTTTCTTCGTTTTAATGTCTGTAAGGCTGATTTTTCTAAAAAATGGGGAATTCAAAGGAACCTGTGCTTCACAAAGTCCTTTCCTAAACAAGGAAGGAGTGACTTGCGGCCTCTGTGGAAAGACGGTGGATGCTACCAGCAACTGTGCCAATCCGGACAATGAGGTGGACAAGGTGATGGCCAAATTCAAGTAATCTTTTCAAGCGTAGCCAACTATTTTTAACATACAAACATCCTATTCGTGTCACTAATTAAATCGATCTCTGGAATTCGAGGTACCATCGGCGGCAGGCCAGGCGAAGGCCTCACCCCCATTGATGTAGTCAAATTTACCGCTGCATTTGGTACTTGGGTGCTCGAGCAAACAGGAAACCCCACGGTAGTCATCGGTAGAGATGCGCGACTGTCTGGGGATATGGTCTCCCGATTGGTAGCCGCAACACTCCAAGGTTTGGGGATATCAGTCATTGACCTAGGCCTCAGCACTACCCCCACAGTAGAGTTTGCAGTACCAAGAGAAAATGCAGGTGGAGGTATCATCCTCACTGCAAGCCATAATCCTACCCAATGGAATGCCCTCAAACTTCTCAATGCTGTCGGTGAATTTATTTCCGATGCAGAAGGTCAATCCATTTTGACCAAAGCAGAAACAGAGGACTTTACCTTTGCTGAGGTACGCAAACTTGGAAAATATACCGAAATCACCGATTACATGGATCGACACATTCAACATGTGCTTGATTTGGAGCTTGTAGATGCAGCAGCCATAAAAGCCCGCAATTTCAAGATAGTCGTGGATGCGGTCAACTCCACAGGAGGAATCGTAGTTCCCAAACTACTTCGTGCTTTGGGTGTAGCTGAAATCGAGGAACTTTATTGTGAGCCAGATGGCAACTTTGCACACAACCCCGAGCCACTCCCTGAAAACTTACGAGACATTTCAAAAAAACTGGAAAGAGGGCAGTATGACCTGGGAATCGTTGTAGATCCTGATGTGGATCGGCTAGCACTAGTAAATGAAGACGGTTCTATGTTTGGAGAAGAGTACACCTTGGTTGCAGTATCAGATTATGTGCTTTCCCAGACTCCTGGCAATACAGTGTCCAACCTTTCTTCAACACGAGCACTACGTGATGTCACCGAAAAACGAGGCGGAACCTACACTGCATCAGCAGTCGGTGAAGTCAATGTCGTCAACCAAATGAAGGCGGTCCAAGCAGTTATCGGTGGGGAAGGCAATGGAGGCATTATCTACCCCACTTCTCATTATGGACGGGATGCATTGGTGGGAATTGGGCTATTTTTAACCCACCTAGCAAAGTATGGAAAGTCCATCTCCATGCTTCGTGCGACTTACCCAAATTATTATATTTCAAAAAATAAAATAGAACTTACTCCAAACTTGGATGTAGACGATATCCTACTTAAAATCAAGGCTCAATACAAAAACCATCCCATCAACGATTCTGATGGGGTCAAAATTGAATTTGAAAAAGAATGGGTGCATCTTCGAAAGTCCAATACCGAACCAATTATCCGTATCTATTCGGAATCGGACTCCGAAGCCAAAGCAGAGCATCTTGCCAAAAAAATCATGCAAGACATCAAAGAGGTGGTGAATGCCACCATAGATTAAAGTTTATTGCCTTGTCAAAAAGTAACCAATGAAGCACGTATACCTCGATAATGCCGCCACCACTCCTATGGACGATCGCGTGATCGAGGCAATGCTTCCTTTTATGCGAGGACATTATGGCAATCCCTCCTCCGTACACAGCCACGGCAGAGAAGTCCGCTCAGCCATTGAAAAGGCCCGAAAAAAAGTAGCCGAACTACTCCATGCCAGTTCTTCAGAGATTTTTTTTACCTCCGGAGGTACCGAAGCCGACAATACCGCGCTGGTCTGTGGAGTGGAGTCGCACCACATCAGCCATGCTATCACCTCCCCTTTGGAGCACCATGCAGTTCTTCATACCCTGGAGATGCTCGCGAAAAAAGGTAAAATCCAACTTAGCATTTTGGATGTAAATGATAAAGGGGAGATCAATATGCAGCAATTGGAATCCCTACTTCAAGCCAATCCTAAAAGTTTGGTATCTCTCATGCAAGGCAATAATGAGATTGGCAACCTAAATGACCTGGAGCAAATAGGAACCTTAGCGCGTACCTACGATGCCTTTTTCCACTCAGATACGGTGCAGACCATGGGCCATTATGTACACGACTTGTCTCAGCTTCCTGTAGATGCCTTGGTGGCGGGTGCACACAAGTTTCATGGACCCAAAGGAGTTGGTTTTCTCTATGTGCGGAAGGATAAAAAAATTCACCCCTTCATCCATGGTGGAGCCCAGGAGCGAAACATGCGCGGTGGAACGGAAAATGTAATTGGCATCATCGGCCTAGCCAAAGCACTGGAAATTTCTCTCGAAGAGCTTGATGCACACCGTAGCCATATTGAGAAGGTTAAGAGCTACTTTATTGAAAAACTGAAACAGGACATCCCCGGTGTAGCCTTCAATGGCTGCTCTGCAGAGCTAAACAAAAGTTTGTATACGGTACTCAACGTGAGTCTTCCCCCATCTGAGTCCAATCGAGGAATGCTCCTATTTCACCTAGATTTGGAAGGCATCTCCGCTTCAGGAGGCTCGGCCTGTAGCTCAGGTGCTACGGTAGGTTCGCACGTCCTAAGAGCGCTCCACCATCCTGCAGAACGAGATGCAGTGCGATTTTCCTTTAGTCGATTTACGACAATAGAAGAGGTAGATTATACCCTAGAAAAATTGAAAGCACTTTATAGCTACTAGTCGATATTCAAATACCGTTTATTAATTATTGAATTTCTTACTCTAGAGGAGCCTGTCTGCAGGATTTGGGGAAGGAACAATTTCTTTGCGTCTTGGCGCCTTAGCGAAAATAAAAAAAATATCCGCCGCGACAGACAGGGCAGGTTACGCTGATCTAAGAAAAAAAACCTGCCTCCGCCATGGCGGACGGAACGGATCAAGAGGTTGTTACAAAAAAAACCGCTTAATCTGCGTGAGAAAAAGAATTTCTTTGCGTCTTGGCGCCTTTGCGAGAAAACCATACCCTTAATCCGCCGCGACGGACAGGGTGA
>JALRIY010000189.1 GCA_023255285.1 Algoriphagus sp. | reverse complement strand
AACCCAGTAGTGACCCTTCAAGGAATCGATAAAGAATTGATTGGTCAGGTGGCAGCAAAAATCCGATCCTTGCGTAAGATTGAACCTTACAAAGGAAAAGGGGTGCGTTTCGTTGGTGAAATTGTTAGACGTAAGGCTGGTAAAACTGCTGGTAAAAAATAATAAGTTATGGCATTTAATAAGAGTTCCAGAAGACTTAGAATCAAAAGAGGTATCCGTAGAAAAATCTCCGGTACTGATTCCAGACCACGTCTGTCAGTTTTCAAAAGTAATACAGGCATTTATGCCCAGTTGGTGGATGACCTCAAAGGTCAGACCCTTGTACAAGCCTCTTCCAAAGAGCTTGGTTCTAAGGCAAATACCAATGTAGCTGTATCGAAGGAAGTAGGCAAAAAGCTTGCTGAAAGAGCGGTAGCAAATGGAGTGTCTGAAGTAGTATTTGACCGTAATGGCTACTTGTATCATGGTAATGTGAAAGCTTTGGCTGACGGTGCCAGAGAAGGAGGCCTTAAATTTTAATCAATATGTCTCAGATAAAAAGAAAACCCATTCGGGCTACAGATACGGAATTAAAAGAGAAAGTTGTTGCAATCAATCGAGTAGCCAAAGTGGTGAAAGGGGGTCGTAGATTTTCATTCTCTGCAATAGTAGTAGTTGGTGACGGTCAAGGAGTAGTAGGTTATGGTTTGGGTAAAGCCAACGAAGTAACTGATGCAATCACCAAAGGAATTGAAGATGCAAAGAAAAACTTGGTTAAAGTTCCTGTATTGAAAGGTACGATTCCTCACGAGCAAATTGGAAAGTTTGGTGGAGGCCTTGTATTGATCAAGCCAGCTGCAGCAGGTACAGGTGTAATTGCCGGTGGTGCAATGCGTGCGGTTTTAGAATCTGCCGGTGTTACTGATGTATTGGCAAAGTCCAAAGGCTCGTCGAATCCCCACAATGTGGTGAAGGCGACCATCGATGCCCTAGTGCATTTGCGTGATGCCATTGCGGTGTCTCAGCAAAGAGGAGTTAAAATGGCTAAAGTCTTTAACGGATAAGCGACATGGCAAAGATCAAAATTACCCAGGTAAAAAGTATAATTGATAGACCGAAGGATCAAAAAGCAACTATCGTTGCACTTGGTTTAGGTCGTATAAGCAAATCTGTTGTAGTTGAAAATACTCCTCAGATTGCTGGAATGGTAAATAAAGTGAATCACCTTGTCAAAGTGGAGGAAGCTTAACTATGAAACTGAACACATTAACTCCAGCAGAAGGTTCAACTAAAAACCGCAAAAGAATTGGTCGTGGTACCGGTTCTGGTAGAGGAGGAACTTCCACAAGAGGTCATAAAGGCGCTAAGTCTAGATCAGGTTACAAATCAAAGCTCGGTTTTGAAGGTGGGCAGATGCCTCTTCAAAGACGTGTACCTAAGTTTGGATTCAAATCCTTAAATAAGATTGAGTTCAAACCAGTTAATTTGGATACCTTGCAGGCCCTCGCAGAACAACATAACTTGACTGTAATCAACTTTGAAACCTTGTTGTCTCACGGCTTGGCTTCTAAAAATGATAAAATCAAGATTCTTGGTGGCGGTCAATTGACTTCCAAAATAGATGTGAGTGCGCACAAATTTTCTGCATCAGCTGTAACTGCAGTAGAAGGATTAGGCGGCACCGTAACTCAGCTTTAATTAAATGAAAAAGTTTATTTCGACAGTTAGGAATATTTTCTCGATCGAAGATTTGAGAGTAAGGATTGTCAACACAATTGGCTTCCTTATCATCTTTAGATTAGGGTCTTTTGTCGTACTTCCTGGGGTAGATCCTTCCAAATTGGGAGCAGCACCTGAAGGGATTTTCGGTTTAATTGACACCTTTCTTGGAGGAGCCTTTAGTAATGCCTCCATCTTTGGTCTTGGGATTATGCCTTATATTTCTGCCTCCATTGTGTTGCAGTTACTTACTGTCGGGGTTCCTTACTTCCAAAAAATGCAAAAAGACGGGGAGTCTGGTCGAAAAAGAATCAACCAAATTACTCGTGTACTAACTATAGCGATCACGGTAGCACAGGGAATTGGATACGTCAGTGCGACGATTCTTCCAACTGGCGCTGTAATGATTAGTACTTCTTTGTTCATGTTTAGTTCTCTTGTTCTTTTGTCTGCCGGAACCATGTTTTGTATGTGGCTAGGAGAAAAGATCACGGAGAAAGGAATTGGAAATGGAATTTCAATGCTAATTATGATTGGAATTATTTCCAGGTTCCCAGGAGCGTTGATTGCTGAAGGGCTTGAAAAAGGATCTTCAGGGTTATTGCTTTTGATTATTGAAGCATTGGTTTTGTTCTTTGTAGTGGTTGGTGTAATTGCTTTGACCGAAGCTACTCGAAGAATTCCTGTACAATATGCAAAGCAAGTCGTAGGTGGAAAAGTATATGGGGGACAGCGTCAATACATTCCTATTAAAGTGAATGCATCTGGTGTAATGCCGATCATTTTTGCCCAATCTTTGATGTTTGTTCCTGCTTTAATTGCACAGATTTGGGCTGGAGAAAGTGATATCGCTAACTACATTGGGACTACCTTCTCAGATTTTACGTCATGGCAATACAATCTGCTCTTTGCAACATTGATTATTGTTTTTACTTTCTTCTACACAGCGATTACAGTAAATCCAGAGCAAATAGCGGAAGATATGAAACGAAATGGCGGGTTTGTTCCAGGGATTAAACCTGGTGCACCGACGGGAGAGTTCATTGATAGCATCATTTCAAAAATTACGCTACCAGGTTCAATTTTATTGTCAGCCGTTGCCATTCTTCCTGCACTAGCAATTGTTGGCGGTGTTGGTGGAGAGTTTGCTCAGTTCTTTGGTGGAACTTCCTTATTAATCATGGTAGGAGTGATTATGGATACTCTGCGTCAAATTGAGAGTTATCTATTGATGAGGCATTACGAAGGAATGATGAAGAGCGGTAATGTGAAAAATAATCCTACGAATTACGAGGTTGCGTCCTAATGATTCATTACAAAACTTCGGAAGAAGTTGAACGAATAAAAGAAAGTGCCGACATTCTTGGAAGAGCTCATGGAGCGATCGCTAAGGAAGTCAAGGAAGGAGTAAAGACTTCTTTCTTAGATAAAATTGCTGAAGAGTTTATTAGGGATCACGGAGCAGTACCTTCTTTTAAGGGCTATAACGGGTTCCCCAGCGCACTCTGTATTTCTGTGAATGAAGTTGTTGTTCATGGATTTCCAAGTGCGTACGAATTGAAAGATGGCGATATAATCTCGATAGATTGTGGAGTCTTTCACCAAGGTTTTCATAGCGATTCCGCTTATACATACCCCATAGGTGAAGTACCCCCGTCTGTCTTAGCATTACTTAACGCCACCAAAGATTCGCTCTATTTGGGAATTGAACAGGCTGTATTTGGAAATCGCATCGGTGATATCGGCCATGCAGTCCAAAAATATGTGGAGGCTAAAGGATATACCGTAGTTCGAGAATTAGTTGGACATGGGTTAGGCCGAAATCTTCACGAATCACCAGAGGTTCCCAATTACGGCAAGAAAGGCAGTGGCCCCTTGTTGAAGCAAGGAATGGTTATTGCAATTGAGCCCATGATTAATCTTGGAACGCGAAATATTGTCCAAGAAAAAGATGGATGGACGATCCGAACTGCAGACCGGAAGCCATCCGCGCATTATGAGCATACCATTGCAATATTTGAAGATAGAACAGAAGTGTTAACTACCCATAAATACATAGAAGAGAACTTTAAATTCTAATATGGCCAAACAAACATCAATAGAGCAAGACGGCACCATTGTGGAAGCGTTGTCAAATGCGATGTTCAAAGTAGAACTTGAAAATGGACATCAATTGATTGCTCATATTTCAGGAAAGATGCGAATGAATTACATCAAAATTCTTCCTGGAGATAAGGTCAAGTTAGAATTGTCTCCCTATGATTTATCAAAAGGCAGAATTGTATATCGATATAAATAGACTGACATGAAATCGAGCAAAAAAAGTTTCTTTATTGGAAGTACTTTTTTTTAGCGAGATTCCTTCGGGCCGAAACATAAAACAAAGAGCATATGAAAGTAAGGGCATCTATCAAAAAAAGAAGTGCTGACTGTAAGTTGATCAGAAGAAAGGGGAAACTATACGTCATCAACAAGAAAAATCCTAAGTATAAACAAAGACAAGGTTAATCATGGCTAGAATTGCAGGTGTAGACATACCAGACAATAAGCGCGGCGAAATTGGACTTACTTACATCTTCGGAATTGGAAGAAGTTCAGCCAAGGCGATCCTAAGTAAAGCCGGTATTTCTGTAGATAAGAAAGCTGGTGAATGGAACGACGAGGAATCAACCGCTATTCGTAACATCATCGCTGAAGAATTCAGGACAGAAGGTGCATTGAAGTCGGAAATTCAATTGAACATCAAGCGATTGATGGATATTGGATGTTATAGAGGTTTGAGACACAGAAAAGGGCTTCCTGTTCGTGGACAAGGCACTAAGAATAATGCCAGAACCAGAAAAGGGAAGCGTAAGACTGTTGCTAACAAAAAGAAAGCAACTAAATAAAATCTGATTT
>JALRIY010000188.1 GCA_023255285.1 Algoriphagus sp. | reverse complement strand
TTATGAATGATAATAGAGGTGCACTTGGAGTGTATAGGGATTTTAGAAAAGTTAAAACTACGTTTTTAGTTGATGCCGAAAGCTTTCTTGAAAATAACTCAGAAAATATTGAAGATTTTAATAAAAAATATGCCTTAGAACTCAAGTCTACAAATGCCCTCGAAGATTATTTGGAAGGAGTTCAAACACATGAGCTACTTGTAAAGCTACATGAGATTAATTTAAAACGTGAGGTTCATGCTGACTGGGATATTTTCGCAGATATTATGGTTATAGCGGGGGACATTTCAAATTTGGTGGTTGGCGGACAATTTGTTGCTGGAATATTTTATGTGTCAGGCGGTGGTCTTAAACTTCTCAAAAGGGGGGCAAGAGCAGCAAATAAAAAAATTAAAGGAGAAGAAAATGCATTTAATCCTTTTGGTGAAGACAGATTAAAACATAAAGAATATGTTAAACATTCGAAACAGATTATTTCACTTTATAATAAAAACATACCATTACTTTCACCAAAGAATATAGATGAAAGTAAAAAGTTAAGTAAAAATATAAAAGTTGCAGAAAATATAGTTACTGCAACTGGTGCCTATCCTCCCGAAGTTTACAAAAATGCAGGTAAGGGTAAGAAAGGCTACAACGCTGTAAACAAGTTAGTTGGTGCAATGAAAAAAGGTAGAAATTAAATCTGTGGTAGTATTTTTATCTTTTTAACTTCCCTGTTATCGTAGGTAGGCAAGCAACTTAAGTGAAAAGAAGTAATAGCTTAGAGTCAACCCATACCAAGGTAAAAGCGGGTGATATTGATACAGAAATTTGATGAGGCGTTGAAAACGACCATGGCATATGAACTTGGAATATCTCTATCTGAGTATAAAATTATGGAGAATGTTAGTGAAGGAGATTTTTAGCCTGCTATTATTTTTGAAAAATTCATTTCATTTTCTATAAACGATAGCAGTTCCTCAAGTTCCAGTAATGAAAGTTCATAATCTGGAGGAAGTTCTTAAAGTTGTGGTTCTTTTTCCGAAGGGGAGTACAACGGAATATAAAACTAAAGAAACTAAAACGGAAACAAAGACAGAGTAAACCAAATCGGAAGAAAAGAAGGAATAGAAAAAAGAGAAGAAGAACGAATAAAAGGTTGAAGAAGTCGAAAGTGTTCTCAAAGACTACTTTAATGATTATTGGTATGTTGATCCATAACCTTAGAAAAATAAAGTTGGAGAGAACATTTTTTTCATTAGTTAATTTTTTTTTGTAGTTAGAATTCAAATTTGAAATATTTTTTTTTAGTAATTAAATAACTAGATTTTAAGTATTTGGGAATCTAAATTGGAATATTTTTTCTTTCATTTTAATAATGTTTAGCGGCAATAATAGTTTAACCTCCTAGTAAATCCCAATCCACAGGAAATCCGATTTCGTTGACTACTTTACCATTCACCATTCTCAAATGCTTAATATAATCTGAATATGGTGACTCTCCCTTTGACTATTAGTTATTGGGTTTAATCGTTAAAATTAAACCCTACCATTATGGGAATGGAAATTAAAGAGGTAACTCAGCGCCCAACCTGTTTGAGAGACCACATGAGATGTGTTGGTTTTATTTTAAGACCCCCTATAGGTCCCCAAAATTTTCGAGAAAAAAAAGCGAAAATTTTGCCTCTACTAGTCAATTTCAAATGCCACCTCATTTCGGCGGTTGATTATATCCCATGGAGCATTGTAGCCCATATACAAAAGTGAACCTTTAGTTTGGATGTTATTTTCTTTTAGTACTTGGGTCAAGAGTTGGGCATACTTGGCGATTTTCTCGTCTGAACTGTATCCTCCAAATCGCAAGACCGCCAGCTTCATGGAATCTTGACTGACCAGCGAAACTGCCGTTGAGTTTGGGGTAGGAAGTTCAGCTAGTTGGTATTGACTGGGCATCACAAAAGACATGGATGCTTCTGTATCAGACATGTTCATGATCACGGGTGAAGTCATGGCTATCTTCTGTTTTTGTTCATTCCCACCAAAAATATAGTTGGCCACTACCCCGAAGCCTTTATTTCCATTGGAATCATACCTGCTGCTTCCTAATTTGGTTTGTGCCAGAATGAGTTGCGGATACTCCCTGATCTCCACATCACCCAAGGTCTTGATGACTTTATAGTTGGGCGTCTCGATACCTTTAAACCGAAAGGAGAAAAAAGAAATCACTCCACCCAAAACGAAAATGCTACCAGCTAGCCAAATAATTGTTTTCATGCAATCAAAACCAGTACAAGAAAGAAAAAGTTTACTAGGTATATCCGGAATCTCATCCGTAGGTTAAAGCATACTTGAATTATTACGGATACTCAGAAAGTTTAAAACGTCCTCTAACTAGTGCAATACCTTTCGACACAATCGATTCCGTAATTTCCTCGTACTACTTCTTAAGTTAACTTCGGATTTCTCTCTAAATTAATCCGATGAAATTGCCGCAAATCTCACGAAGAACATTTTTACAACAAGCAGCCTGGGCAGGTGTGGGTGCTTCCCTACTCCCAAACCTAGCTTTTCGGTACCACGAAGTAGGTTCTCTTAGATTTGGTCTCGTCACCTACGAATGGGCAAAAAGCTGGGATCTTCCTACGCTAATCGCCAATTGTGAAAAAACGAATGTCCTTGGGGTAGAACTTCGTACACAGCACCAGCATGGGGTCGAAGTGTCTCTCACCAAGGCCCAACGAGGAGAAGTGAAAAAACGCTTCCAAGACAGCCAAGTAACCTGCCTGGGTTATGGAAGTAATTTTGAATACCATAGTCCAGACCCCGTCGTTCTTCAAGAAAATATAGCCCAAACCAAGGCGTACATTCAACTATGCCATGAGATTGGTGCTACAGGAATTAAGGTCAAACCCAATTACCTTCCTCCAGAAGTTCCTCGCACTAAAACAACCGCACAAATAGCGGAGTCTCTTAATGAAGTTGGAAAATTTGCCCAAGATTTTGGGCAGCAAATTCGCGTGGAAGTTCACGGACAACACACCCAAGAACTTCCTGTTATGAAGGAGATTTTTGACCAGGTAACGGAATCCAATGTGAAAATCTGTTGGAATTGCAACAACGAAGATCTACTTCCACCTGGATTAACCGAAAACTTTGATTCCGTAAAAAAATGGTTTGGGGATACCGTGCATGTTCGCGAGTTTAATTCAGGCAATTACCCCTATCCAGAGTTGTTTAAACTCTTTTCCGCCATGAACTACAATGGATGGATTTTATTGGAGGCAAGAACAAACCCTACAGATAAAATTGCTGCCCTTCGTGAGCAGCTGGAATTATTCCAAGATTTGGTGCAGCAAGCTACCGCTACTTGAAAAAAAGAATCAAAAAATTAACACTAACCCATCAACTTATGAACGATCAATCCAGAAGAGAATTTATCAAAAAATCTGCCTTGACCACCGCTGGAATTGGACTTGGCGCTTTGGCATTTTCTCCAAAAAGCTATGGACGAATTATCGGTGCCAATGACCGTGTCAATGTAGGTATCGTCGGTTTTTCGGACCGTGCCAAGGGCGCACTGATCCCTGCAATGCTTGGACATGCCAAAGAGTTAAACTACCAGTTTACAGCAGTTTCAGACATTTGGAGCCGCAGAAGAGACGAATGTCAAGCCTATGTTCAAGGTAAGTCTGGCTTAGCTATAGCTGCTTGCCGCAATAACGATGAATTGTATGATCGAAAGGATGTGGATGCCGTCATCATCAGTACCGCAGACTTTCAACATGCCTTGCATTGCAAAGAGGCTGTGGAGGCAGGGAGAGATGTCTATGTAGAAAAACCTTTTGCAGAGACTATGGCAGATAATAGAGCTGCCAAGGAAGCCGTACTTCGAACAGGAAAAATCGTCCAAGTAGGTTCACAACGACGCAGCGGATCCAATTACCATGCTGCAAACAAGTTTATTAAAGACGGTAAATTCGGAGATATTGTGGCTGTGGAAATGACTTGGAACGTAAACCAACCCGGTCGTTGGAGACTTCCTAAGTTGACACAAGAAATACGAAAAGAGGATACCGACTGGGACCGATTTCTGATGAATCGTCCAAAAGTGGCCTGGGACCCACGCAAATACCTTGAATTTAGATTATTTTGGCCTTTCTCTTCCGGGATTCCTGGGCAGTGGATGGCACATCAAATAGATACAGTACACTGGTTTACTGATTTGCCACATCCGCGTAGTGTTGCTGCCAATGGAGGAATTTACCTTTGGAAGGATGGACGAGAAAATTTTGATACCATGACCGCAGTATTCGATTATGGTCCATTAAATGATCCAAACAAAGGATTTCAAGTTATTTATTCCTCCAGATTTACAAATTCGGCCGGGGGTACCAAAGAAATTTATTTCTCAAATGCTGGGGAATTAAATTTGGACACCAACAAAATCACTCCAAATGGTGGTCTACGCCAAAATAACGCGCGAGCGATGGGGATGCAGGAGAATTTGCTACCTGAGCTTACCTTGGCGGAAGCAGCTGCTACAGAAACAGGGGCCAATACAGGCGTTGATTCCCTGACATCTGCACACATGCGTAATTGGATGGAATGCGTTCGTT
>JALRIY010000187.1 GCA_023255285.1 Algoriphagus sp. | reverse complement strand
TTCCCAGTCAATTTTATAAACTGCACCATATTCCTTCACCAAGTTAGTTTCGGGCTTGCCCCAGAGCCACTCGTTGGAAGGTACGGCCTCTACCTTAGGGAGGGTTTCGCCACTTTTGTCATAGACTCCTTTGAGTTGACTTCCATAAACGGCTCTCAACGCTTCCGTGATTGCTTGTATTTGCAAGTGTATCCCGATATGATGTGCCTGAATTACCGCAGTCCCGTTGTAATAGTCAATGATTAAACCAGGTAGTCCATCACCTTCGCCATGAACTAATCGGTAGATGGTGGTTTCTTCTTGTTGCGTGAGTTGTAGGACTTCGCGTACCGAATGTGCAGCACGGATTTTTTCCGTCCAAAATTCGGTATCTATGGCTCGTTCTTCAAAGGAAATAATTCGGACCATGATGGAACCCGTGGCATAATGTCCTATTCCTAAAAAGTCATCTTTAGAGGAATATACTGCCACCAAATCCCCATTTCTGATTCCCTCTTCTTTTTTAGCAAGTGCGCCAGAAAATACCCAATGATGTTTTCGAAGTAGGGAAACTTCTTTTCCTTCTTGAAGAATAAGCTTAGGATAGTTCATGAGTCGAAGGTAATTTTTTTGGGAAAATCAAACTTCCAATTCCCATTGCTAGTCCACTAGCTAGTAGGCCTAGGATATGGGTTTCTTGATTGGGTAGGAAGGTTTCCGCTGCAAGATAGCTGCCCATTCCCACAACTAAAGCAAGAAAGGCACCCTCTGATGACGATTTTTTCCAGTAAATCCCTGCGGTAAGTGGGACAAATAAGGATACTAGCATTAAAATGGATGCTCCAGCTACAAGCTCGTAAATATCTGATTTCCAAAAGGCCATGGCTAATGCGATAGTAGCAACTAAGATCACATTTAGGCGTAAAATCCATAAAAACTGGGCATCCGATAACTTTTTTCCAAAGTAAGGGCGGATTAAGTTTTCCGAGATAATGGCTGCTGGTGCTAGCAATCCCGAACTAGTAGTACTCATAATCGCAGAAATCAATGCTCCAAAGAAGAGTACTTGTATAGCAATATTGCTGTGCTGCAAAACCATAGTAGGCAAAAGCATCTGCTTGTCTGCTAAGTATAGCTCGGGATAAAGTATCTTTGCTCCCAAAGCAACAAATAGCGGCAGCAAACCAAAGCTGAGGTAAAAAATACCTGCTAAAAAAGTGGATTGAACAGCAACCTTTTCTGATTTGGAAGACATTACTCGTTGGTAGATATCCTGAGAAGGGATGCTGCCCAACCCGAGAATGATCCAAGCTCCAAAGTAAGAAGTCCATGCAGAAAAATTAGCTTCAGGAAAAAATTGGAAACTTTCGGGTGGAGCTTTTTCTAAAATCACCCCCACACCACCAGCTTCGTCTGCAACGAGGTAGGCTACAGCCAGTAGCCCAATGACGATGAGCGTAGTCTGCATAAAATCAGTAATGGAGATGGCCCACATTCCACCTAGGAAGGTGTAAAAAACGACGATGCAAGCAGAAATGACTACCCCCTCCAAAAGACTAAGGTCGGTAACTGCCCCCAATACCAAACTTAAAGCTATCAGTTGGGCAGCAACATAGCCAAAGTAAGCAGGGATCATAAAGAGAGAGGCAAAAAAGGCTAACCGTTCGCCAAAGAGTTTTTTAAATACATCTCCGATGGTCAGTACATTCATCCGGTACATGGGACGGAGATAAAAAAGGCCAAATAAAATCAGGCAGAGCGCACCTCCAAAAGGATCTTCGATCACCCCCAAAAGTCCTTCATCTAAGTAGACCGAGGATGCACCGAAAATGGTTTCTGAACCAAACCAGGTGGCAAAGAGAGCCGAAGCTGATAAAAATAAGGGAAGGGATCTACCTGCAAGCACAAAGTCATTCGAATTTTTCACTAACCTAGATGACCAAGCTCCGATAGCAAGGGTAAGGACTAGGTAAATTAGAATGGCAGTGAGCAGCACGATTGTATTGCTTGCTGTTTAGTGAGTATCTCCGTACATTTTTTCACGCAAGACCTTGATTTCCGGACTCTGCAAGTAATCGTCGTAGGACATGCGTCTGTCGATAGTTCCTTTAGGAGTAAACTCGATCACCCTGTTACAGGACGATTGTACAAAAGCGTGGTCGTAGGAGGACATCAGTACGGTCCCGTTGAACTCAATGATGGCATTGTTAAATGCGGTGATCGATTCCAAATCCAAGTGGTTGGTTGGCTCGTCCATCAGCAGCAAGTTTGGGTTTTGAAGCATCATCTTGGATACCATGCAGCGTACTTTTTCTCCTCCAGACAAAACACTACATTTTTTCAGGGTCTCTTCTCCTGTAAAGAGCATTCTGCCTAGGAAAGTACGTACATAGGCTTCTTCTTGGTTGCTGGAATATTGGCGTAACCAATCGATTAAGTTGAGATCTGTCTTGAAGTAGCTAGAGTTGTCATTGGGCAAGTAAGCCTTATTGATCGTTACTCCCCACTTCAGCTCTCCTTTGCTTGGTTTAATTTCTTCTACAATGGTTTGAAAAAATTTATTGACCGCCTGCTTGGTTTTTGAAATGAATGCAATCTTGTCTCCCTTGTCCACCATGAGGTTAACATCCGTAAAATAGGTAACGCCATCTGCTTTCAATTCCAAGTTTTCCGTCATGAAGATCTGATCTCCGGCTTCACGCTCCGGCTTGAATAAGATGCCTGGGTATTTTCTACTAGAAGGCTCAATGTCATCTACATTCAGTTTCTCAAGCATTTTCTTACGTGCAGTCGCTTGTCTAGATTTGGCCACGTTAGCCGAAAAGCGAGCAATAAAATCTTGTAGTTCCTTTCGTTTTTCGTCCGCCTTTTTGTTCTGATCTCCTCGTTGCTTCAAAGCGAGCTGGGAAGATTCGTACCAGAAAGTGTAGTTACCTGAATAGATTTTGATTTTTCCAAAATCAATATCCACTACGTGCGTGGACACCGTGTCCAAAAAATGACGGTCGTGGGAAACGACAATTACTAAGTTTTTAAAATCAATCAAGAAATCTTCCAGCCATACGATCGTGTCTGCATCCAAGTCGTTGGTTGGTTCATCGAGGATCAAGATATCTGGATTCCCAAAAAGTGCTTGTGCAAGAAGTACGCGTACTTTCTGGTTTCCCGCCAAATCCTTCATAAGGGTGTAATGGATGTCCTCGGAGATGCCAAGGCCAGAGAGGAGGGAAGCGGCGTCAGATTCAGCGTTCCAACCATCCATCTCAGCAAATTCGGATTCAAGCTCAGAGGCACGAATTCCATCTGCTTCAGTAAAATCTTCCTTGAGGTAGATTTCGTCTTTTTCTTTCATGATGGCATACAATTTTTTGTGCCCCATCAAGACAGTCTTCAATACGTCAATTTCGTCAAATTCAAAGTGATTTTGCTTCAATACCGCCATCCGTTGCCCCGGAGTGATGTTGATTGCGCCAGAAGTAGAATCCATCTCTCCAGAGAGGATTTTCAAAAAAGTGGACTTTCCTGCACCATTGGCACCAATTACCCCGTAGCAGTTGCCGGGAGTAAATTTTAGGTTTACTTCCTCGAAAAGGGTTCTTTTACCAAATTTTAGAGAAAGGTTATCTACTGAAATCATGTGTATCGTTGAATTTGCGGGAGTAAAGATAGAAAAATATCCCTTTTGGCAGGAGGCTTCTACGAGTTAAACTTTTCATATTCTTCAAACCGGAGCACTTATTTGTTCAATATAGTCTTGTATATTTCTGAGGCGAATTTGATGTCTAGATTCAGCTTGTATGCGAATGATTTCCCGCTTTTTGGTGCTTTTCTTTCTTCTGTTGGCATTGGCTTTTACCAGCTATGGACAACTCTCTACCACAGGCAAAGAGTTTTGGGTGGGATTTATGGAGAATAACCGGAGTACTACGAATCAAAGTACTCCTGACTTTGCAGTATTGGTCATTACGGCTACAGAACCAACAACTGGCGTAATCGAGTTTCTTGGACAAGCGGAATCTTTTTCGTTGACTACGGGAGAACAGTATACTTTTCGTAAGAACTCATTTACTGAAATTGATTTATTAAACCGGAATTCGGGTCAAATTGAAAATCTTGGAATCCATATCACTTCCACAGGAAAAGTGGCCGTACATGCCTTCAACGAACGATTTAGAAGTGCAGATGGAACTGTGATTTTGCCTTTGGGTGCATTGGGTAAAGACCATTACATTACGTCTCATTTTGAAGTCAATCCCTTAGCAAATCTTAATGTCAATAACGAAAGTACACTCTTGGTGGTCGCTGTTGAGGACAATACACGTGTTGAAATTACGACGACTGAAAATTCAATTTCAGGGGAATCCAAAGGGTTCCCCTTTGAAGTAGTCCTGAATCGTGGACAAAGCTACCAAATAAAAGCACGTGGCGATTTGACTGGCTCTCGGGTTCGGGTGATAGGTTCTAATGCGGATGAATGTAAAAAAATTGCCGTTTTTGGAGGGAATAAATGGACTTCAGTAGGTGCCTGTGGAAATGCAAATGACCACCTGTATCAACAAGCTTATCCAGTTAATACTTGGGGCAGCTCTTTCGTCCACACCGCTCTTTTAGGAAGATCTTCGGGTGAGTT
>JALRIY010000186.1 GCA_023255285.1 Algoriphagus sp. | reverse complement strand
CTGCCAAAATTTGTTCCGTACTCAGGACTTCCATTTTTGGAGAATCACAGCTAAACCAATTGAATCCAATCACTAAACCTCCTGCAGTGGTCCCAGCTATTTTCAGAAAGTCTCTTCTGCTTGTTCCTGTTTGTGTTTTCATAGTCATTTGGATTTAGCGGCTAGTGCTACAGCTTCTCTGATCTTGTGATAAGTTCCACATCTGCAAATGTTTCTATTCATTGCATTATCAATCTCTTCTATGGATTTTGTTCCAAAAATGCTGCTGCCGTCATGATTTGACCGGCTTGGCAATAGCCACATTGGGCCACATCTACTTCTTCCCAAGCCTTCTGAACCGGATGATCCCCAGTGGTAGACAGTCCTTCAATTGTAGTCACCTCAGAATTACCAATGCTGGAAACAGGAGTCACACAAGAAAATGTTGCATTTCCATTGATATGCACGGTACAAGCTCCACATTGAGCAATCCCACAAGAAAACTTTGTACCTACCAGGTTCAGGTGATCACGAAGTACCCACAATAAAGGCGTATCGTCTTCCGCTTCTACCTGCTGGATTGTTCCATTAACTTTTAACGTAAAATTTGCCATAACATGATCTAATTAAGACCTTTAAACTACCAAAAATAAAATACAGTAGCTAACATTTTTTATTAACCGAAATTCTTTTGGTATAAGCGGGAATGCAAGGCTTGAAAATCATTAAATCGTTTTTTCATTCTTTCCTACCTAAACTTTTTGCCACTAACAAACACGTTTTAATACGCAAAGATTTTTTATATCTTCGAAACATCTATACCATTCCCAAACCTAAAACTCATGTCTCAAACCATCAAATCAGCGATTGTCGGAACTGGATTCATTGGCCCAGCTCACTTAGAAGCTCTTAGAAGAATTCCCAATGTCGAGGTTGTCGCATTGGTTGAAGTTAACCAAGCACTCGCAGACGAAAAAGCAAAGCAATTGGGTATTCCTCGAGCTTATGTTTTTGAAGAAATGCTCAAGCAAGATGACATCGATGTAGTTCATATTTGCACCCCTAATTTTTTGCACTACAGCCAAGCTAAGGCTGTACTAGAAGCGGAGAAGCATGTGGTCTGTGAAAAACCTTTGGCCATAAGCTTACAAGAAGCGGAAGACCTTGTACGGATAGCAAAAACCACAGGACTGGTGAATGCCGTACATTTTAACCTACGTTATTACCCAATGGTGAGGCAGATGAAAGTCATGAGGGAAAAAGGAGAACTCGGAGAAGTTTATTCCATCATGGGGTCCTATTTACAAGATTGGCTTTTCCTTCAAACGGATTACAATTGGAGGTTGGAACCTGATAAATCAGGGGATTCTCGAGCGATTGCAGACATTGGCTCTCACTTGTTGGATATCACAGAATACGTAACTGGCCTAAAAATCACTCAAGTAATGGCTGACTTTTCAACAGTACATAAAACTCGATTAAAGCCTTTGAAGCCTATTGAAACGTACTCAGGGAAAATGCTTACCGCTGAAGATTACCAAGAAGTTCCAATTAATACAGAAGACCATGCAACAGTTTTACTTCGATTTGACAATGGTTCTAAGGGATCAATAACTGTTTCTCAGGTAAATGCTGGCCGGAAAAATAGGCTTAATATTGAAATTGCAGGTTCTAAATCTAATTTTGAATTCAATTCAGAACGACCAAACGAACTTTGGATTGGCAAACGAGAGAAAGCAAATGAATTATTGATGAAAGATCCTTCCTTAGTTCACACTGAAGTTAATTCTTTAGTAAGTTTTCCTGGTGGGCACAACGAAGGGTTCCCAGATACTTCTAAGCAGTTGTTTAAAGAAGTATATGCAGCGGTTGCAACTGGAAAGCAGCCAAGTCAACCTACCTACCCTACCTTTGCAGATGGCTTGCGGGAATTGCTAATTGGAGAGCGTATCGTGGAAAGTAATAAAAAGCAAGCTTGGGTGAATATTTAATAAATAAGTTGTCAGGATAACCCCAAGATTTTTTTAAAGGGTTACTACCTGACCTTCAATGAAAAGAAATGATAACAAACCAATAACTCACTAAAAACAATGAAACTAAACAAACTAATTTTCGCATTTACGCTCAGTTTATTCTTTGTAGTAGCAGCAAATGCTCAAGACAAACCCAGCCCAGCCAAAACTGCTGAAGGAACTGTAGCTGGAGCAAAAATCACCATCAATTATTCTTCTCCGGCCGTAAAGGGACGTACGATCTGGGGTGACTTAGTTCCTTTAGGTGTAATTTGGAGAGCTGGAGCAAATGAAGCTACCACCTTTACAACTTCTAAAGACATCACCGTCGAAGGGCAAAAACTGACAGCAGGCACGTATAGTTTTTTCGTTATTCCTGGTGAAAGTCAGTCTACTTTTGTATTCAACAAGGTAGCCAAGCAATGGGGAACGTATACCTACGACGAAAAACAAGACGTACTTCGAGTAAATGTTCCTTCTCAACAAACTTCCACGCTAGAAGAAAGATTGGTCTATGAAGTGAAGTCAGATTCTTTTGAAATTCGCTGGGAATATGGAAAAGCTGCTGCCAAAATCGGCGCATAAGTCTTTTTGAGTTTTCTAAAATGGGCCCACGGGATTTTTCCTGTGGGCTTTTTTGATTTAAACAAATTCTAGAATCCAGATTCAGAATTGTATTTTTGTCGTCCATGCCTGATTTCAATCCTAGTTCTTATGATTTACCTGTTGCGGAGATTATCCCAGCAGTCAAACAAAGCCTTGCCCATTCTTCTTCCTTGATTATTCAAGCCCCTCCTGGAGCAGGAAAAAGTACACTTTTGCCTTTGGCATTGTTGAAAGAACCTTGGCTAGCAGGTAAAAAAATCTTGCTACTGGAACCTCGTCGCCTAGCTACTAAAAGTATTGCGCAGCGAATGTCCAATATGCTGGGCGAGGAATTGGGACAAACAGTAGGCTACCGAATTCGATTTGATACCTGTGTCACTGCAGCTACGCGCTTGGAAGTAATTACCGAAGGAATTCTTACCAGAATGCTCCATCAAGACAATGCCTTAGAGGATGTGGGCATGGTCATTTTTGATGAGTTTCACGAACGGAATCTATTTTCTGATGTGGGCCTTGCACTTTGTCGAGAGGTGCAACAAGTACTTAGGGAAGATCTTCGAATTGTGCTGATGTCTGCTACGATAGACTCTGATCAGCTTTCCAAACTTTTGGATGCTCCTGTTATTCAAAGTAAAGGAAGGCAATACCCTGTAGAAGTATCCTACCTCGTGGAGGTAGACGAATATGCCATTGGAGAAGATGCTGCGAGGCAAATCATCCCATTAACCAAACAGCACAAAGGGGATTTTTTGGTATTTCTACCCGGTCAAGGCGAAATTCGAAAAGCAGAAGAGGTCTTGAAAAAAGTCTTACCCACAGATGCAATCGTTCCACTTTTTGGACAACTCTCTTTCTCTGAACAACAGCGGGCCGTTTTACCACATTCCAGTGGAAAAAGGAAAATTGTTCTTGCCACAGATATCGCTGAAACCTCCCTAACGATAGAAGGAGTCACCGTCGTGGTAGATACTGGATTTGCGAAGTCCAACCGTTTTGATCCACGCTCAGGACTATCCAAATTGGAACTGCATCGGATCAGCAAGGATTCAGCGGATCAGCGAAGCGGTAGAGCAGGAAGATTGGCAGCAGGTCATTCTTACCGACTCTGGACTAAGGGTACGCAAGCGCAATTGCCTGATTTTCGTACACCAGAGCTCCTCGAAGCCGACTTAACGAGCCTGGTTCTAGACATGCATGTTTGGGGTAAAAAGGAAATTCGCAGCATGACTTGGCTCAATCCTCCCCCCGTAAATTCCTTGGTGTCGGCAGAAAAAGTGCTGGAAGCCATTGAAGCACTCGACCAAGGCCAACTGACTCCGCATGGGAAAGAATTGCATCAGGTACCTGTACATCCGAGAATTGCCCACATGCTCGTCTATGCTAAAAAGGCAAATCTCCTTCCGCTAGCCACTGATATTGCAGCAATTTTAGAAGAAAAAGACCCGCTATCTTCTCAGGCTGGCGTAGACCTAAACCTCAGAATTGAAGGTCTGAGGCGGTTTCGTGGCCAAGTAAATGGGGCATTTGCCTACAAAAAGATTGAGAAGGTGGCCGCCCAATACCGCAAACTACTTTCAGTAACTCCTGAAAATAGCCCCGTAGATCCTTGGGCAACAGGATTGCTGCTTGCCTATGCCTATCCTGAGCGGATTGCAGCGGCAAGACCTGGGAACAATGCACAGTTTCAACTTGCAAATGGTAAAATTGCCCAAATCGGGCATAAAGATGATCTTGCCTATGAATCCTGGTTGGCTGTAGCGCATTTGGATGCTAGAGACGGTATGGGTAAAATTTGGATGGCAGCACCTTTGAATCCCAAGGACTTGGCACCCATGCTCAAAACGAAAGAGGTACTGGAATGGGACCGAAAGAAAGGAGGCCTACAAGCGCATGCAGAAATCCGAATTGGTGCGATTGTCTTAGGCAATAGACCCCTACCCAAAGTGAACCCTGAACAGGCTGTACAACTACTCCTTGAAACCATTCAAGAGGAAGGGGAGTTTTTATTGGATTGGAATGATTCCGTTA
>JALRIY010000185.1 GCA_023255285.1 Algoriphagus sp. | reverse complement strand
CGGTTGTGATCCACTAGCGTACGGCAATTGTTGTGACTCGCCCATATTGGTCCTTGAAAGTTGTCTAAAGCATCCCAAAATGCCAAGTCACAGAGATGCGTTGCATCTAAAATAATTCCCAATTCATCCATTTTGCGTAGCAAGTCCTTCCCCTGCTGAGAAAGAGGTAAAGAGGCGTCGGTCCCATAGGCATAGCGCCCAGGGCCATAGTGGGCGGGACCCAACGCTCTCAAGCCATTGGCGTATGCTATCTCCAGGTAGTCAAGCGTTACGATCGAGTCAGCACCTTCTAGTGACAAAATGTATCCAATTGCTTTTTGACTTTTATCCTCGCCAGTATTCCAGTAAGCTAAATGAGCTTCCAACCCCTGCCAGTCACGAATTTGCTTCAATTCGCCCTGCTTTTCCATCGTCCGATACCAGGCAAGTTGTGCTTGGGTATGTGCCCAGGCTTGGTGTGGCGAGTGCCAACCGGGAAGTGGATTATCTGGTTCTACAAAGCGGGCAATTTGCGTAGCGACCACTAGGCCCACGTTTCCTTTGCGAAGCTCAGGAAGGGATACGGTTGCATTGCCTCTGTCGGGCTTGTCAGTCATCCCCTGCTCTCGAGCATTGATCTCTGCGAGAGGGCGGGTGAGGTCCCGATTCCACTCCATCGCATTCATGCTCAGATCTAGGTGTGCATCGATGGTAAACATGTTAGAAGGCTTGTAGGATAAATACGGTAGGTACTTTATGAAGGTCTAGAGGGTGTTTTTTCCAGTCCGAAATGGTTTTGGTTTGGATCAATTCATCGGCAGCGGTGAGGTTTTTGGCGATGCACAACTTGGTATGTGAAGACAGTGTAGACAGCGCATCAGCCAGCAATTGATTGTTGCGAAAAGGCGTTTCCATAAAAAGTTGGGCTCGTTTTTCCCGGAGGGATTCCTGCTCCAATTTTTTTAAAGCAGTCGCTCTTTCTTTTTTATCGATGGGTAAATACCCATGAAAGGCGAAGGACTGCCCTGAAAATCCAGAACCCATTAGCGCCAAAAACATGGAACTTGGTCCAGAAATAGGTACCACTTGAATTCCTTTTTGATGCGCATAAGCTACTGCTAAGGCACCTGGATCGGCAATACCCGGGCAACCCGCTTCGGAAATCACCCCAATGTCGACTCCACTCAAGAGCGGGAGCATCAAGTGAGCGATTTGCTCTGGCGGGGTATCTTTATCTAGAATTTCCAGGTGCAGTGCTTCGATGTTGACTCCCAACTTCAAGCTGGAAATGTAGCGACGTGCGGTCCGCGCGTTTTCAACCAAAAAATAGTTGGTATGGGCAATCACCTCCCGAACCTGTGGAGAAATTACTTCCATTGCCGTATTTTCAGCGAGCACATTGGGGATTAAAAATAATTTTCCTTGAGGCATGTACGGTAAAAATTGAATTCGAAAGTTAAAATTTAATGTATTAAATCCGTATCTTAATCGTGTATATACTTTCTCAAATTCCTGCCATGCTCAAAAAACCTCTTATCTTTTTTTGCTTATTTTTACTTAGCATCCCCTCTTTTTCCCAAGACCTCAAAGCTCTAGTGGGAGGAACCCTAATCGATGGATTTGGTGGAACGCCTATCCGTAATTCTGTGATTATCGTGGAAGGGGAGCGGATCAAGGCTATTGGACAAGTGGGAAGCCTGGCCATTCCTGCTGGAGCGGAAGTGATTTCTACGGAAGGCATGAGTGTCTTGCCTGGGCTTTGGGACATGCACGTACACCTGATGCTCAATGGGCACAGCGATTACACGCATTGGGATAGCACCTACATCGATGTATTTGAGTCGGTGATTATGCCTTCTTCAGCCCATCAATTGCTGATGGCAGGAGTGACCAGCGCCCGTGATTTGGGAGCTCCACTTGAGGCCAGCATCAATGTCAAAAAGCGTATTCAGAATGGAGAAATTCCAGGACCTACCATCTATGTGTCTGGTCCATTTATCCAAAAAGCACCCTATCCCAACACAGAAGCCTTTCGCTGGGGAGTAAACGGCGCAGCAGATGCCCGAGCAAAAGTAAAGAAACTCGTTGATGCGGGGGTGGACGTCATCAAACTCATCGACCAAGACCAAATGACCTTGGAAGAGGCCAAAGCCGTGGTGGACGAAGCACACAAATATGGGAAAATGGTGGTAGGCCACTCCCACCGTCCTGACGAAATTCGAATCGGACTCCAAATTGGGGTGGATAATTTTGAGCATACGGGTTTGAGCAGCGCTCCCGAATACCCAGAAGATATCATGAAGCTGATGAAAGAGCGTGCTGCAAAAATGAACTTGGGACCCCTCTTCTGGACCCCTACTGTAGAAGGCCTTTACAATTACGAATATGTACGGGATAACCCCGAAAAACTAGACGACACTTCTTGGCATTTGGGTCTCCCTGATTCCATAATACGAGACATTCGGGCCTCACTTCGATTCCCTGGCAGAATGTCTTACTTTCAATTGACTCCTGTGCGTAAACCTACACTAGACCGCAAATTTGCCCAACTCAAAGAAAGTGGGGTGGTGATGCTTGTCGGTACTGACAGCGGCATTCCAATGAAATTCCACAGTCAAAGTACCTGGAATGAATTGGATGTATGGGTAAATAAATTTGGTATGGACCCCCTACTCACCATTAAGGCAGCCACCTACTGGCCCGCAGTAGCCATGAAAGTGGAAAAAGATTACGGGACCATATCCGAAGGAAAATATGCAGACATCATCGCAGTACGTGGGGATGTTTTGCGCTACATTAATTTACTACAAGATGTAGATCTAGTAATGAAGCACGGGAAAAAGGTGAAGTAAAAAGTGGCTAACAGTCGACGGTCCATTGTCGACAGCCGTTTCGTGGCCCAAAGCAGCTTAGTATTTATTTAATAGAGAGAGGAGGGCCAGCATTGGACTTTCGAGCGCTGAATAAAGTGTTTTTGCAGCGAATCAGATTTTCAATTGGCCTTATTGATCGAATTTACAATCACCAAAATCATCAGGTCCTTTTCCTCGGGCTTGCTCAACGCTACCATGAGGGTAATTGCTGCCAGCGCGTTGTTAGCCACTTTAGGAATCCCTTTCGAGTTAAGCAGGTAGTTGTTTTTGGCTAAGTACCATACAAATAACCAAGCAGCAATTCGCTTGTTTCCATCAGTAAATGAATGGTTTTTTACCACGAAATAAAGTAAATGGGCTGCCTTTTCCTCGATGCTGGGATAAAGTTCCTTATATCAAACGTTTGATTGATTGTAGAAATCGAACTTTTGAATGAGTCATCTTTTTCATTCCCAAAAAGCAGGAAGCCTCCAAACTTAATGCGGAGTTCTTCGATAGCCACCTTGGCTTCTTGATAAGAAATTTGAAAAATAGAGTTGGGTTGGACCATTCCCCTCTCAAGATTTTGTTTGTCATACCCATCCAGAATATCCAATCCTAGCGCATAGTCGGCCAAAACATCAATGATTTCCTTGACCTGAGTTTTTGAAAAATCATTTGAAAGAGCCGCTTCTCGAATCAATTGGAAGGACTGCTGAAGTTGAGAAAGCCTTTCCTGATGTACTGCATAGCCTTTAATCAAGTAGTCTTTCAATCGTTGGGTAGCCCATTGTCGGAAATGAGTTCCCACTTTTGAGTTAACTCTATATCCTATGGAAATAATTACATCTAAGTTGTAGAACTCTAAGTCTCTAATTACTTGTCTTCCTCCCTCTAATTGAACTGTTGCATTTTTTGCAACAGTTGAATTTTGATCAAGCTCTCCACTAGAATAAATATTCTTTAGATGTCTCGAAACAACGGATTTGTCTCGACCAAACATGGAAGAAATTTGATTAAGAGAAAGCCAAACGGTCTCATTTTCAAATCGAACCTCGATTTGAGTTTCTCCTTCAGATCTATAAATTTCTAGGGAACTTTTCATAGTTAAAAAAATGGGGTTTAGTTATCCTTAAGATAGGGTATTTACCCGATAACAACACGTTTTTCGATTCCTAAATCGCCTAAAAAAATCCTCAAACCAAAAACTTTAAAAACGAGCTGTCGCAAAATTTGCGACAACTCAAATTTGAGCCTAAAAACTTTCGCATCGCTGCCACTACTGCCTGCGGCTGCTCGGCATGGAGCCAATGCCCTGCATTGGGAATAGAGATCCAGGTACAATTTGGGAAATGTCGCTTCCTATCCGGAAGGTCTTTCTCTTGAATGTAGGAGGAATTGGCACCTCCCAAAAATAAGGTCGGTCCCTCAAAAACGGCTCCCTCATCCAAAGCTTTCCCCACCTCTTCGATGTGTTGGGTGATGACCGGAAGGTTGATTTTCCATGCAAATCCGTTCCCGTCCCTACCCAAACTTTTTAGCAAAAATTGGCGAATTCCAAATTCCGGAATGTAGGGAGCGAGGAGATCATCCGCTTCTTTTCTAGATTGGAGTTGGGAGAGATCAAGCGCATTCAATCCTTCCAAAATCACTTGGTGGTGAATGGGGTAATACCGCGGGGCAATGTCTCCCACGATGAGTTTGCGTACCCGCTCCGGGTACTGCACCGCAAAATTCATCACGGTCTTTCCTCCCATGGAATGCCCCATCAAGTACACGGAGTCCAAGCCTTCGGTATCCAG
>JALRIY010000184.1 GCA_023255285.1 Algoriphagus sp. | reverse complement strand
CATTTAGTATTTCTGCAGGAGTAGGGTTTATTGCACTGTTTGGCATTGCTGTCCTAAATGGAATTGTTATGATTGAACATTTTAAATCCATGGCCTCCCGATTTACTTCACTCCGAGAATTGGTCCTAGTTGGTGCTGGAGAACGTTTACGTCCAGTATTACTAACAGCCTCTGCGGCAGCTTTAGGGTTTCTGCCTATGGCCCTATCGGGTTCTGCTGGTGCAGAAGTGCAGCGCCCATTGGCTACCGTGGTAGTTGGGGGCTTAATTTCTGCTACTTTCTTGACTTTAGTTGTACTCCCAGTGCTATATGTCTGGTTTAATTCGGAAAAAGGAGTTTTACCTGGTAAATCCAAGGGGACAACATTCCTTTTTTTATTTTTGATTTTACCAGTTGCTACCACTTGGTCTCAGACTACTTCTGGATTGACCTTAGCAGAGGCTTTGGAATTAGCTGAAAAGCAAAATTTTGGAATTCAAGCTGCGCAAAAGCGATTGGATGCAGCCGAAGTCCTAACTGGTTCTGCTTGGAACGTAGGTAAAACAGAGGTTTATCGGGGTCAAGATAAAAACGATATTGCTGAAAACGGAGTATTCAATCGGATTTGGGGCTTACGACAGCGAGTTGAATTACCAACAGTTTACACTACATTCAAAAACTTACTTCATTCTGTAAAAAGCAAGGAGGAATCTCGTTTGCAGTTGGATTTAATGGCCTTAAAAAAAGAAGTAAGCATAGCCTTCGTGACAGCACAATATTGGACCGAGCTGGAAAATAATTACAGCTATTTGGATAGTCTGTATACTTCCTTTTCTAGTGCAGCCTCACGTCGAATGGAAACAGGTGATGCTTCACTTCTTGAAAAACTTACAGCGGAAAGCAAACAGAAGGAAATTGAATTACGACTGGTAGAAGCCAACACTGAAAAAATAAACACGCTGAAATTTTTAGCGAGCTTATTGGGGGTTGAGGATGACATTCAGATTACTGCTTCTCCCGTTATCTTGGAGCCCACCGATTTTCCAACTTACCACCCTGGAATTACTTGGTTTGAAGCAAGCAAGCTTCAAGCCAGGTACCAGACCCAAGTTGAAAAGCAGAACTTGCTACCTGATGTAAATCTGAATTTATTTCGGGGTACCAATTTGGCTGCTGGTTCCAAAATCTATCCAGGCTTTGAAGTTGGTGTTGGCATACCTTTGTTTTTTGGGTCTCAATCAGCCAAAATAAAGGCAGGAAAATTAGTTCAGGAGCAGGTGGATTTGGAAGCAGCTAATTTTCAATTGAGGTTGGGAAATCAAGCGGCTATCCTAAAAAATAAATTGGCTCAGCAAAGTCAAGTTATCAGCTATTACGAGCAAGAAGGAATGCGGTTGGCAAATCAATTGGAAACACAAGCAATGCGTTCTTTTTCAGAAGGAGAGATTGACTTTCTTTCCTACGTGCAATTAGTAGAAAATTCACGTTTTATTCGAATTCAATTTCTTCAAGCAAAACGTGACTATTTATTCAATCAACTCGAACTTATTTATTTAAATCCCTCATGAAATTTAGTTCACAACTATTGGTCACTTCTTTGATTGGCTTACTCTTCTGGTCTTCCTGTTCCAAAAGTGAGGAAGGAGCCGTTGAGGCGGTGGGAGAAGAAGCGCAAACTGGCTCTACTGAAATTCAACTGACCGAAGAGCAATTTAAAACCATGAAAATGGAATGGGGAAAATTACACACTGGAGAATTTTCTGAAGAAATTAGGGTTCAAGGTTCCGTACAAATTCCTGTGGAGGGGATGCGTGAAATTACGACCTACTTTGGGGGATATGTTTATGATTTAAAACTTATTGAAGGACAAGAGGTACGTAAAGGCGAGGTTTTATTTACACTGGAAAACCCAGATTTTTTACGTCTTCAGCAAGAATATTTAGAAATTAAAAGTCAACTCGCGTATTTAAAAGTGGAGTGGGAAAGGCAAAAAACCTTGGCTCAGGAGCAGATTTCAGCTCAGAAAAACTCTCTCAAAGCGGGTGCGGATTATGAAGGAGCCTTGGCAAAAGCACAAAGTTTAAAAAAGCAATTGGCACTCATTTCAATTGATGTTGAAACGCTTTCTCCTGACACCATGCGGAGTAAAATTTCAGTTACCTCACCAATTTCTGGATTCGTGGAGGAGGTTATAGCCGTTCCCGGTCAGTTTTTACCTTCAGCAGCCAAAGCACTTACTTTGATGAGTAAGGAGCACATTCATGTAGAGTTAGTCCTTTTTGAAAAGGATGCAGCAAAGGTACATCCGGGACAACTTGTTGAATTTACAAGCCCAGATCGACCAGAGGAAATACTAAAGGCGAAAATTTATGTGGTGGGAAAATCAATCAATGCACAGCGTCAAATTAATGTACATGCACACCTCTTGGATGAAAAAGAGGAGGCAAAATTGACCCCAGGCATGTTTTTACAGGCACGAATTCAATTGGATCCTAAACTTTCCTTGGCGGTCCCTGAAGAGTCGGTTATTGAATTAGGCGATGAATACTTCATTTTAGTGCAAAAATCAAAGGTTGAAGGAGGCTTTACCTTGCAAAAAATCAAGGTAACTCCTGGGGCTAAAGGTAAAAACTACAGAGCTATCTCCAGTGCATTAGCCTTGGATTCAACTACTTTGGTATTAGTAAAGGGAGGATTTAATTTACTTTAATCTGATTACCCGATTTGTCACCAGTTACCAAATAAAAATAAGATTTGAAGTTCATTTTAAAGAGCTGTGGACTTAGAACTGTCGTCTGTCGAAGATTATCTGCAAGTTTTAGTACGCCGTAGGGACTTCTGGCATAATTGCGGGTAATCTCATATACTTGAATTACCATATTGGGGACGGTATTCCCAAATTTCCTTTTTTTCATGTGGCACCCTTTATTTTTACAGTTTGGAAGACAAGCAACTAATCAAAATAAGTATGCACCACTTTTTGGATAATCCCATATGGAATGCACTCACTACGGGAGCAGCTAATTATGCTTTTTGTCGAGGTAAAGTGCATTTTATTAACAGGAATATGGGTTTCTTTGTTGGCCTACCTAGTTATGAGGTGGAGCAATTGGATCAGTTGTATGCCGTGATGGATGTAGGGATGCGGGTGATTTTGTTTACTCCTGGATTTTTAGAATTGGATTCCAAATGGAAAGTGCGCAACGACCATGTGTTGCTGCAAATGATCCTAGAAAAACCTTCCTTCCAACCAAGCCGTGCTTCGGCTATTCGGGAACTAAGTGTCGCAGATGTACCTGATATGTTGGCCTTGACGCAATTGGCTAAGCCAGGGCCTTTTCTAGAAAATACCATTGATTTTGGAGGCTATTTCGGCTATTTTGAAGAAGGGAGATTAGTTTCCATGGCCGGAACGCGTTTGGCAGTGGGCCCCTACACCGAAGTAAGTGCAGTCTGTACGCATCCAGATTTTATTGGGAAGGGATTTGCCAAAATGGTTTTGCCTTATGTACTAAATTACATTCAGCTGCAGGGTCAAATACCTTTTCTCCAACTTTATCCAGATAATCTTCATGCGTTCAATTTGTACCAAAAAATGGGTTTTGTAGAGCGAGCTAATTTACGCGTATATTCCTTGGAAAAGTAAGTATTCATAGACTCTTTGAAATTGCGTTTTGGCTGAATTTTTTTATAAAAGTTTTACCAATTAATTAGAGAACAAGCTAGTTTTCATACTAACAAAAACTGCTTCAAATGCATAGAAGATCCTATATTTCCGCTTTTGGTGTGCTTGTATTTTTTGCCGTTGTAATTCATGCATATGTAAAAGGAAGACAAGCGGCTAACAATCCATGGGGAGAAGGCGCAACTACATTGGAGTGGACACTTACATCTCCACCGCCATTCCACCAGTTTAACGAGCTACCGCAAATTAAGTAACCAGAAAGGTTTCGTGAAAGAAAATGACTGATGCATCTATCACATCGGTGAAAGCTTCTACGAATATATTGAAAAGTTTTTTTGAACTAATGAAACCAAGGGTAATGTCTTTGGTTATTTTTACTGCTCTAGTAGGAATTGTTATTGCACCAATAAAACCTAACTTTGTAGATGCAGCAATCTCATTATTTTTTGTAGCTTTGGGAGCAGGAGCGTCTGGAGCACTTAATATGTGGTATGATGCTGAGATCGATGGAATTATGTCAAGGACTTGTCTTAGACCGATTCCCTTAGGAAAAGTTAAAAACCAACACGCACTTATTTTTGGAGTTATTTTATCCTTTATTTCGGTTGCAGGTTTGTATTTTTTTTCTAATTTTTTATCTGCTCTTATTTTAGCAATTACGATTTTATTTTACATTTTTATTTATACTATCTGGCTCAAAAGAAGTACTCCGCAAAATATTGTAATTGGTGGAGCAGCAGGATCTTTTCCTCCTGTCATAGGCTGGACTATTTCTTCTAATTCAATTTCGGTTGAGCCGATTATTTTATTTTTAATTATCTTTTTATGGACTCCATCTCATTTTTGGGCACTAAGTCTTTATAAGAATGATGATTATAAGAAAGCAAACATACCAATGTTATCAGTAGTAAGTGGTGAAGCTGTAACAAAAAAAAATATTTTATTTTATGCTGTTATTCTTTGGCCATTTACATTAGCGCCTTATTTTCTTGG
>JALRIY010000183.1:270-4658 GCA_023255285.1 Algoriphagus sp. | reverse complement strand
TTGGGCGTTGGCAAAGAAGTTGGGCGTACCTGCCGCCGCTGTGACTGCAGCGCAGAACTTGAGCAAGAAGCAGCAGTCAGCAGAAGTCTCCTGGGCCCCTCAGATGCGCGAGCTTCTCGCGTTCCGAGATCTCGCCAAGGCGTTCGGCACCAAGTTCGCAATCTCGAACTTGCTGGCAGCAGCGCCTGAGATCGATCGACCTGTTGTTGCGGATGTGTTCACCCGAGTGTTCGGCGAGGAATGCCGCCCGGCAAAGATCTAGCGGTCTGCTCGGGGGTCAGCCTTGTAGGTTGGGCTGGCCCCCTTGAGCGAAAACTAAAGTTTTAGAAGATTCAATAAAAAAAGCTAAGATGAGTAAAGAAGCTGAAGACAAGTGTTTTTCAGAATTAAAGAAATTAAAAATGATGAGCCCAATGTCCGCAGAGTCTACAGTTGTCAGAAATTATTTAGGGAATTGCCTGCAATTCCAGTGCTGTTGAGTTTGAGTACTGTGAGGTTAGGCAAAGCAGAAAGTTGCCCCACCACCGCATCTGTCACCTGGGTTTCACTCAAATCCAAATAAGCAATTCTGCTTTTTACCGATTCCAATAGCTTCCAATCGGAATCCTGGAAGCTGGGCAAATTGATGCAGCTAACTTTCAAAAGCCCCGAACCCGCTTCCACTGCCTCAGCAAACAATCCTGCCTGCTTTAGTCCCGCCAAAGAATCGGCAGCTATGGGAGCGAGCGCTGAAGTCGGGTAAAATGGAATCTCATTTTTTATAATAAAGCGTTCTACCTGGTTTTTGGAGATGCCTGCAGCTGCCAGAGTACCGCTTTCTTTTGCTCCGCTCTGAATCCACCTTTCAAGTAAGGCTATTTCCTCTTTGGAGGGTTGGTTCTTTTCGGCAGGAGGCATGTGTTTCTCATCGTCCTTGGGTAAAAGAAGCCGAGCAAAAAGCGCGCTATGGGCCGCATCACCGGCAGTAAACACCTGGCCATCCTCTCCCCCCTTCCTCAAAGCGGCAAGGGAAGAAAGATCCAGGTCTCCTTTTCGATTTCTTGGGTTGTGGCAGCTTTTGCAGTTTTTATTGAGAATGGGTTGGATCACTTCTGCATAGAGCTGTGCATTTTCCCATGTTTCTTCGGTCAACTGTGGTCCCAATTCGGGTTGAGCTGCTATTCCAAACAAGGATTGAAGATCTGCAGGAAGCACTTCCGTAAAGTAACCCTCTCCATGTGTCAGGTTCCCTCCCCAATGTCCTGTGATCCCCAAAATCAAGCCAAGGGCTAGCGCCAACACTCGGATTTTGACACTCAAAATCTCCACGTTTTTTACCAGCACATACACCCAAAAACTTCCTACAGCGGTAACCACGCCGCCAACTAGGTGCAGCTGCACGTCTTCCCAGGCAAAGCCTTCCCATTGGTATTGGAGGAATCCGCTCCCTCCTGCCAGCAAGGCAGCAATGCCCCCTATCAGAAAGGCCAGCCGAATGGAGGGGAGCAGTGCATTTTTTGCTTTTTGAGGAAAAAAGCAGAGCAGAATCCCGAAAATCAAAATCCCTATGGGAAGATGGACCAATACCGGATGCATTCTCCCCATCAAGGGTAGTAAAAACTCAGTCATTGGAACCGCGATTTTAGTGCATTCCTTATCCACACATTGGCTTCCCACTGATCCGCAAGGGGCTGGTTGGTAAAGGGAACCGTGGCCATGTAGGGAGGCGGGCCAAATTCGGTAGTCACAGTGAAGACCTTGCCCGTCTGGCTACGGATGATTTTTTCCCAAATGTCCAGGTGTGCCTTGACTTCATTTTTCCATTCCGGAGCCGCTGGATTGGGTACCTGTGGTCCCTCAGCAAAGCCCACTCTAGCATGAATGTGATCCACAGATGGGAAGATTTCTTGAAGGAGCGGGTTGCTTTCGGTCAGTAGTCGCTCATGAACCACCATCCAATGGCTGATATCCAGAGTGTACTTCAAGTTTGGAAACTTCCGAAACATGGCCACCGCTTTTGGCAGGGTGTAGGAAAATCTACCCCGATGCGTCTCGTGCAGCACTGGTATGCCCACTTGCTTTGCATACCGATCACCCAGCACGATAAACGCCAAATTTTGCTCCGGAGTCCAGAAGTCATTTCCGGTGTGACTGTTGACTTTGAGGGGCTTCCAAGCCAGGATCTCTTGCAATCCTACTTCATACGCTAGCAAGGCTTCCTCAAAAGGTAGATTCCTAGCCGTGCCATGCAAAAAAATAACCTCGAGCTCGTACTTTTTTAGGCCTTCTTTTAGGCTCTTTTTTTTGTCTTCCCCAGCGGGCATCCACAGCTCTACCCCATCGTAGCCTGCCGCTTTGGCTTTGGCCAAAAAGGCATCCATGGGAAGGGTATTCCCCCAGTCGGTCTGAAAGAATAGGATTTTTTGCTGTGCAGAAATCTGCATCGGCATGAGCAGGATAAGCAGCAGAAAAAGGGTTTTTATATACCTCATTTAGGCCATAATTTTAGTGATTAGCTCTCCATGCACATCCGTGAGACGGAAGGGTCTGCCTTGAAACTGGTAGGTAAACTGCTCGTGGTTAAAGCCCATCAGATGTAAAATAGTGGCATGTAGATCATGAACAGAGGTACGCTCCTCTAAGCCAGCAAAGCCAAAATCATCCGTGATGCCGTAGCTCGTCCCTTTTTTCACGCCTCCACCGGCCATCCACATCGTGAAGGCATCCACGTGGTGATCTCTTCCCATAAATCCCATCTTTTTTCCTTCTCGGTTTTCTTGCATGGGTGTGCGACCAAATTCCCCACCCCAAACGACCAGGGTCTCTTCCAATAGTCCCCGCTGCTTCAAGTCAAGTAGCAAGGCGGTCATGGGTCGGTCGATGCTTCGGCACTTGTTGCGCAGCCCCATATCGATCGAGCCATCGTGATCGGTGCCGTGCGTATCCCATCCCCAGTCGTAGAGTTGGACTACACGAACTCCCTTTTCCACCAGTTTTCTGGCCAATAGGCAGTTGTTGGCAAAGGATTCCTCTCCCGGCTGGGTGCCGTAGAGCTCGTGGATATGCGCTGGTTCATCGTTAATGTTCATCACCTCAGGCACCTCGATTTGCATGCGGTAGGCCATCTCGTACTGATTGATCCGTGCTAGGATTTCGGGATCCCCGAAGTTTTGAAAATCTTCTTGATTGGATTGATTGATGGCCGACACGACATGCTTCTTGAGTTCACGGGACATCCCATGGGGATCCTCAAGGTAGAGCACCGGGTCGCCTTTGGATCGGCATTGCACCCCTTGGTAAACGGAAGGGAGAAATCCCGAACCCCAAATGCTCTTACCTGCATCGGGGGTTTTCCCGCCGGAAGTCAAGACAACAAAGCCGGGTAAGTTTTGATTTTCAGTTCCAAGGCCATAGGTCACCCAGCTCCCCAAACTGGGGCGTCCCAGTCTCGGCGAACCGGTCTGCATAAATAGCTGTGCTGGCCCATGGTTAAACTGGTCTGTATGCATAGCTTTTAAGAAAGCTACCTCATCGGCCACTTTGGAGAAATGAGGGAGGTAATCCGAAATCCAGGCCCCACTTTCCCCATGTTGGGAAAACTTGGCCTGCGGTCCCAGCATTTTGGGTACCCCACGGATAAAGGCAAACTTCCGGCCCTCGAGCAGACTAGCAGGACAGTCTTGATCGTGGTACTTGGCAAGCTCGGGTTTGAAGTCAAAGAGCTCCAATTGGGAAGGGGCTCCTGCCATGTGGAGGTAAATGATAGATTTTGCCTTGCCCAAAAATGGAGCTGGCTGCGGAGAAAGGGGATTTAGATCTCGATCACTCAGGTTGAGCCCGCCATTGGCCGTGCCATTTTTTCCAAGCTCACAACCGAAAAGCAAGGGAGCCAGGGCAAGTCCTCCCATTTTGCTGACGCAATCGAGCAGAAAATGCCTTCTCGTCTGAGTTTGCAGTTTTTGGCTGACCAATTCATTCAATAGCTTATCCAGTGACATGGGCTCAGGGCTTGGTTAAATACTCGTCTAAATTCATCATGGCATTCGCCGTTACCGCCAAGGCGGCCAAAGAAGCATCCGACCCGGGGAAGAACTCGTCTCTTGCTTTTGGATCTCGATCAAACTCCGTTTTGGCAGTTGCAAAGAGCTCAATCATGCTTTTTTTCTTGGCTTCTGAGATCGGCATCAGCAGGAGCTGCCGGTACAGTTCTTGGATGGCTACGTCTGGATTTTTCCCAGACTTTGCCCAGACCTTTTGACTCAAAGCTTTGGCTGCATCCAAGTACACGGGGTCATTTAAGGTTACCAAGGCTTGCAAAGGGGTGTTGGTCACCAAGCGCTTGCTGAGACATACTTCTCGGCTACCTGCATCAAAGGAAATAAAGGAAGGGTAAGGGCTCGTTCGCTTGA
>JALRIY010000183.1:0-260 GCA_023255285.1 Algoriphagus sp. | reverse complement strand
TACACGCTTCTGCGGTACTTATCGGCTCCCTCACTTTCTTTCCAAGATTCTCCATTGTACACCGTCTGCCAGATGCCCTCGGGCTGGGTAGGCATCACAGGGATACCATACATTTTGGGGCTTAGTAGCCCACTGCTTGCCAAGGCCTGATCACGGATTTGCTCCGCGGAAAGTCGGAATCGCGGCCCTCGGGCATACCATTGATTGTTAGGGTCCTTTTGGTAAGCCATAGTGCTGATGATGGAAGACTGCTGATAGGT
>JALRIY010000182.1 GCA_023255285.1 Algoriphagus sp. | reverse complement strand
GGTACAATTCTCCCGCAAGCATTTTTTCTTTTTCCGACTTCATAGCCATTTACTGCTTTTAGGAATTCCTTTAGACAAGCCTTTTTATTGATTATTGGCTACCCATAACAGTGCTTCTTCTACTCCTCTAAGTTCAGCAAGACCCTTTAGCCTACCAATGGCTGTATAGCCAGGATTTGCTGTTTTCTTGTTTAAGTCATCCAAAATCTGGTGTCCATGGTCTGGACGCATAGGAATTCGTTTTTTTCGTTTTTCCTGCCAATTCAGAACTTCCTGAATGACAGCGACCATATCTACATTGCCTTCAAGGTGGTTGTCTTCGTAAAAATTTCCATCCTCCGTTCTTCTTGTACTTCGAAGGTGAAGAAAATGAATTCGCTCCCCAAATTCGCGTACCATTGCTGGTAGATCGTTGTCGGCACGTACCCCATAACTTCCTGTGCAAAAGGTAAGCCCATTGTGAAGACTCGGAGTTTGAGTTAAAATTCTGCGAGCGTCTGCTGCTGTACTCACTACACGTGGCAATCCATACAAGGAAAAAGGTGGATCGTCTGGATGGATGCATAGAAAGCATCCTACTTCTTCTGCTACTGGGGTGATCTCGTTTAAAAATAAGCGTAAGTGTTCTGCAAGACGGCTTGCATCGATTCCTTCATAAGTCTTAAGCATTTCGCGAAATTCCTCTAGGGTATATCCAATTTCAGATCCAGGAAGTCCCTTAAGGATGTTATCCAAAATCAGTTTTTTGGAATCTTCAGACAAGTTTTCGTAGTACTCTTTGGTGTCAGCTATTTCTTTTGGAGTGTATTCTGAGTAAGCCTCGGTACGCTGTAAAATAAAAAGATCAAAAGCAATGACTGCTTTTCTTTCATAAAGTAAGGCTTTAGCACCATTGGGCAAGCCGTATTCTAGGTTGGTTCGGGTCCAATCCAAAATAGGCATAAAGTTATAGCAAACGGTATACACCCCCTCATTAGCTAGATTTCGAAGGGTTTGTTTGTAATTTTCAATCAATTGAAGGTAGTTTCCCGTTCTGGTTTTAATTTGTTCGTGGACAGGAACAGATTCGACTACAGACCAAGTTAGCCCCCCCTCTTCAATTGTTTTTTTTCGAGCACTTATTTCCTCTCTAGTCCAAATCTCTCCATTGGGGATATGGTGTAATGCGTTGACGATACCAGTTGCCCCAGCCTGTAGGATGTCTTGAAGACTCACTGGATCCTTAGGACCGTACCACCGCATGGTTTGTTCCATTTTATAGGTCATACCTTGTATTTTTTAGGATTTAACTAATATAAGAAGTTAATTCAAGAGGTTACACACCAGAATATGCGCTAAAGCCTCCATCCACTGCAACCACTGTGCCTGTGACAAAGGCTGAAGCGTCGCTACACAACCAATGTAAGGTGCCTAATATGTCTTCTGGCCGACCAAACCGATTCATTGGTGTGTGACTTATAATTTGATTTCCTCGCTGTGTTAGACTTCCATCCACTTCAGTGAGAAGTGTCCTGTTTTGTTCGGTCAGGAAAAATCCTGGAGCCAAAGCATTTATTCTGTAATTGGGACCGTGTTTGGTAGCAAGCTCCACCGCTAGCCACTTGGTCAAGTTATCAATAGCAGCTTTTGCAGAAGCATAGCCCATTACTCGGGTCATGGGGCGAGTGGCTGCCATAGAACTGATATTTAAAATAGTTCCTTTCTCTGATTTTAATAGCAAAGGAAGGAAGGCTTTTACTGGTAGTACGGTACCTAAGTAATTTAAATCCATTACTTGCTTGAGGGCATTGGTGTCTAATTCTAATAAATTTTGGTCAGGCCGGATCACTGCTCCTGGTAGGTTGCCACCAGCCGCATTGATCAATACGTCAATGGAACCGTGCTGCGAAAGAATGGATGAAGCAACTTTTTGCAGGTCCTCCTCCTGGGTGACATCCCCGTAATACGAATAAGCTATGCCTCCTAGTTTAAGAATTTTATTACGTAAATCATCCACTTTTTGTACTGTTCTACCCAGAATTAATACTTCTGCACCTTCTTGTGCCAAATAAATAGCCATAGCTTTTCCCAAAACGCCTGTTGCTCCAGAAAACACTATTTTTTTTCCAGTGAGAGAAAAAAAGGAAGACTCTTTCATAAGAATATCTGTAGGTAATTAGAGGTGTTGAAAATTGCTAGGGCTGAAGTTAAAGTAGGATTTTGCATTGTAATAGCAGATGTCTTGAATAATTTTTCCAAGCCATTGCTCATCCCAAGGCAATTCACCGTTTTCAACATCTTGACCAAATAAATTACACAATATCCGTCTGAAATATTCGTGTCTTGGAAAGGAAAGAAAACTTCTTGAATCGGTAAGCATTCCAATAAAGCAGCTGATCAATCCCATGTTTGAAAGCGTGTTTAGTTGCTTTTCCATTCCATCTTTTTGGTCAAGATACCACCAGCCAGAACCAAACTGAATTTTTCCTTTGCTAGATCCATCATTGAAATTTCCAATCATGCTTGCAAATACTTCATTGTCTCTTGGGTTAAGATTGTAAATGACTGTCTTGGAAAGCTGGTCTGATTTATCCAATTCATTGAAAAATGCAGCCATGGAAGTAGCCTGGTTAAAATCTCCAATAGAATCAAATCCAGTATCGGGTCCTAATACCCTTTCCATTCTTTCGTTTGTATTTCTAAGGGCTCCCAAATGAAATTGCTGTACCCATCCTTTGGCATGGTAAAGTTTACAAAGTGCCGTAAGGGCATGGAATTTAAATGCAGTGATTTCCTGATCCGTGGGCTCAGTTCCTTCAAGAACTTTTTTTAGAATCTGATCAGGAGACAAGGAGGTGATTTTGGAAAAATACATATTTTCCAAACCATGATCAGATAAGCGGCAGCCTCTGCTATGGAAAAAGTTGACTCTATTTTCAAGAGCTTCCAATAGCGTGTCAAAGGAAGTAATCTCTATCCCTGTAGCTAGACCAAGTCGTTGGAGATAGGTTTTGTATGTACTTATATTTTCGATTGCAAAAGATTTGTCGGGTCTAAATGCAGGGTACATTTTTACCGATTGATTTTGATCAAAATAAGCCTCGTGATGTTCCAGCGTATCTGCAGGATCATCTGTTGTACAAACTATCGCTACCTTCATTTGCTCAAGCAATCCGCGAGCCCGAAATTTTTCTTCTTGGAGTTGTTCAGAGGTAGCCTGATAGACTTTTTCTGCTTGGCTTGGGTTGAGTAATTCTTTAATCCCAAAGTATTTACTCAATTCCATTTGGCTCCAGTGGTAGAGCGGGTTTCTTAACGTATAGGGAAGGGTGTAGGCCCATTTTTCAAATTTCTGGTAATCGGTAGCATCCCCAGTAATAAATTTCTCTTCGATTCCAAGGGTGCGCATGGCTCGCCATTTGTAATGGTCTCCAGCAAGCCAAATTTTACTGATATTTTCAAATTTACGATTGGAGGAGATTTCAACAGGAGAAAGGTGGTTGTGGTAATCGATTATCGGTAAATCCTTCGCAAACCCATGGTAAAGATTTTTAGCAAATTCATTTTTTAATAGAAAATCTTCCGAAAGAAAGGTAGGGATTGATTTTTGGCTAGGCATCAAGCAGTCTTGGTTGATTATTTTTTGTTATGATTAAATGAATCTAAATTTATTCTTAAAAAATTGGTTATTCTTGAATAAATACGGAAACGATTTCATTTTATATATAATCGGAAATAATTAAGTATTTTCAATGAATCAACTTAAGTAGTGTGCGTAGAACCTTCTAAATAATTGTGCTTTTTGTACCATGGGAGTAAATTTAAAAGAGTTGGCTGCTGAATTGAAACTATCACCTTCGACAGTTTCTCGCGCATTGAATGACAGCTATGAAATAAGTGAGGCCACGAAGCAGAAAGTTATTTTGCTTGCCAAAAAACTTGATTACCAGCCTAATCCTTTCGCTAGAAGTTTGCGAGAGAACAAAAGTAAAACCATTGCGGTGGTTATTCCTGAGCGGATCAATAGTTATTTTGCCAAGGTAGTAGACGGGATTGAAGAAATTACTCAAGCACATGGATACCACCTATTGGTCTATTGCACCCAAGAAGATGTGGAGCGAGAGAAGAAAATTGTGAATTTGCTCATGAATGGAAGAGCGGATGCAATTGTTATCTCCGTTTCCTGTCAGTTAAGCGATAATTCCCACTTGAATCTGCTGCATGAACGCGGATTTCCATTGGTGTTTTTTGATCGAATTTGTGCTGAAATTCCAACAACAAAGTACATCACTAACAATTATGAAAGTGCTTTTGATGGGACAAAGCATTTGATTCAACAAGGCTGTAAAAAAATAGCTTTTTTTATGCTTTCAAAAGAGCTATCTATTACAAAGGAGCGTTATAGGGGCTATAAAGAAGCCTTGGAACAAGCAGGATTGGAAATAGATCTGAGTCTAAATCTCACATTTTCTCAGAATGAAGAACAGAATATTGAGGGGATAAAAGAACTTTTGGTTTCAAATAATCGACCCGATGGGATTCTTTCTTCAATCGGTAAATTAGCATTGGCCACCTATCAAGCAGTCAAACAAACTAATTTGAGTATACCACGAGATTTAAAAATCATCAGTTTTTTTGCCGATCATACCATTGCCAGTCTGCTAAACCCTTCCTTAACTACCA
>JALRIY010000181.1 GCA_023255285.1 Algoriphagus sp. | reverse complement strand
TACTTTCTTTTCCTTTCCACTATCCCCATCAGCAACCAAATAAGAAACTTTGCACTTGTGCCATATATCGGCATCTTCGTAGAAAAAGACATCTACAATATTGCTCTTGCTGATTCCAGTTACTTGAAAATCTCCACGAATTTGAGACCCAAGTCGATCGTAGAGGATTGCTTCAGCTTCGGTAAAGGATACCGCATCGACCAAGTATTGCTCTGAAATACTTTTCAAAAGACCGTCTTCCGTTTCTTTTGCATACTTCACTTTACATAAAAACCAGATTCTCATTAGCTATTTCGTTCAAGTTTCGAATCTACCTTATCTCTTTCAAACCGCTAAAGAAACGCTGGAAAAATTTTTGGTTTAATCAATAGATTTCGAACAGATTTCTGAAAATCAAGTGGTTGTAGGGAATGGAAATAAGATTCCTTTCGGTAGGTGGCACTGCATTGAAAAAATAGTTAAGTTGATCTTTCCAAAAGTGTATACTTACCTGGAAATGGCCAAAAATAGGCTCTCCCGAATTTGAATGACTAGCAATTTTAACCAACATCCCATGTGGCAGATTTTTATGCGCAGTTTTCCAGTTCAACTCCTCCTACTTCACTTACAGAAGAATCTTTCTTTGTTGCTAATTTGGATGGTGCTTTTGGGATTGGTGCTGCAGCAATTTGGGCTGATGCTGGGGATTCCTTATTTGTTTTTGGACCCTGAGTACTTACACCAAGTTTCTTGGTTGAGTTTTTTTTGGATGGGGCTAGGGGTAGCGGTATTCACCATGGCTTTCCACATGACTACTTACATCATGGATGGCTGGCGCTTCTCTTTCCTCGCGGTGGTGCACCGTCCTTTTATTCATTTTTGTTTTAACAACGCACTCGTCCCTTTACTTTTTTACCTGGTGTATACGATTGAATTCCTTCGTTTTCAGCTTGGAAATGACCTTGAGTCTCCTTGGGAACTGGTCCAACTTTACGGGGGATTTTCCCTAGGAAGTATTCTTACGTATGCCATTGTATTTGGGTACTTGAGCCTAACGAACAAAGGGTTTTTTATGATTTTTTCAGAAACTATCGATAAGCGATTGCGGCGAGTGAGTCGTCAAAACCGACTTAAAAAAGGAGAAGCAGATCCATTTAGTTTGGAAGGTCCAAGCGTTCAAGTTTTCCTCAACCTCCGCCTACATTGGGAGCAGGTTCGTCCAGATATTTCGCGTTTTGAAAAGGCTAAGTTATTGCGGGTTTTTCATCAAAATCACTGGAATCTTTTTTTGATCCAGACTTTTTTGGTGGCTTTGATTTTATTTCTTGGGGTTTTCAACGAGCAGGAACTTTTGCAATTTCCTGCGGCGATGAGTGCCCTCTTACTCGTTTCTATTTTGTTGATGGCAATTGGTGCTTTGACCTTTTGGCTTCGTACCTGGGCTGCAGTGACTGTTTTGGTACTATTGTTGGGTGCTAATTATTTTTCAACTTATTCGATCCTTAATCGATCTCATCCTGCTTATGGAATGGATTATGCATCGACGCCTGCGCCATTTAATTTGGCTCGATTGGATGCACTCACCCATCCCGATACTTTACAAAAAGACAAGCAAAATCTAATCCACATCTTGGATAGGTGGAGAGCGAAGTTTCCGGAGGATCATCCACCCAAATTGGTTCTAGTCGCCGCAAGTGGAGGGGGGCAGCGTGCGGCATTGTGGACCTTGAAGGTGCTTCAGGAACTTCATTCTGCTACAGCAGGTACGCTTACCCAACATACTTTTCTTTATACAGGCGCTTCTGGTGGGGTTCTAGGAGAAGCTTTTTTTAGGGAATTATATCTTAGGTCGCAAGCAGGCTCAAGTGTGGAGGTGACCAATCCGGATTATTTAAATCAGTTGGCAGCAGATAATTTAAATCCAATTTTATTCAGTCTTTTAGTGAATGATTTATTGTTTCCTACCCAAAAATTGAACTATAAAGGGAAGGTTTATTCCAAAGATCGGGGATTTGCATTTGAAGAACAGCTCAATAAAAATACCAAAGGCATCTTGGATAAGTCTTTGGCCGACTACCAGGAACCAGAGGCCAAAGCCCTAATTCCATTGATGCCGCTTACCACCTTGGTGACGAATGATGGGAGAAAATTGGTTATCTCTCCGCATTCTTTTTCCTTTTTCGGAAGTTCCGCACTAGACAAACCTTTACCAAAAGAGAAGAAGCAATCCATAGATTACATGCGGTTTTTTGCAAACCAAGACCCAGGTAATTTACGCTTTTTGACAGCCCTTCGTATGAGTGCTACTTTTCCTTTTGTGACCCCCAATGTGGAACTTCCTTCTGCTCCTGTGATGAAGACCATGGATACGGGCTTGTCCGATAATTTTGGAATTCAAGATGCGCTTCGATTTGGCTATGTTTTTAAGGATTGGATTGAAGCAAATACCGCAGGAGTAATTTTGATAACCATCCGTGATTCGGAGAAATCTCCCGAAATCTCTAGTACTGAACCCACACGGATTCTTGAAAAAGTGCTCACTCCACTCCAAAACATTTATGTCAATTGGGACATGATTCAAACAATACATAACGAAGTGCTATTTAACTACATGGCTGAGTCTATGCCGTTTCGAGTGGAGAAAATTGAGTTTGAGTATGCTCCAGGAAAGCTTCCATCTGCGGGATTGGAAGCTCTAGGGAGTATGCAGCGAGCCTCACTCAACTGGAGATTGACGGCCAAAGAAAAGCGATCTATTTTGGCCAACATCCAAACTAATTCCAATCAGGCAGCCTTGAATCGTGCGAAAAAGATCTTTTTGTATTGAGGGTGTTGTAAGGGTTTTGGAAGGTTTAGTACCCTATGCCTACTTTTTTGTAAATAAAATGCATAAGCCAGGCAGGTCCTATCATTAGGAATTGTACATCCTTGAGAAAAGAAGGTTTTTTGCCTTCGATTTTGTGTCCATAAAATTGGACAATCCAGGCGATAACAAAAATCGCCAGGCTAATGGTAGCCAAGTTGCCGGGGAAGGTAATGCTTAAGTAATTTGCCAATGCCAAGCAGCAGGCAGAGAAAAGCAACATGCCCAAGGTAAGGGCAGGAGAAAGCGAAATGTAATAAATCAATACCAAGAAAAGGGTAAGCGTAGCCCAATTTGCAAACTCTCCTAAAAAGGAAAGTTGATCCACAAGAAACCCGCTGGGGATACTAAATACAAGACCGACAACACTGAAGAAAATGGCAGGAACACAAAACCAGTGAATTAGTTTGTTGGTTTTGTTTTGATGACTTTCTCCGTATTCGAGAAGCAAGGAATCAATTTTTCTCATGGGATTTTGGGTTTAAATGTGGTACTTGGTGTAGCAAGTTAATGAACCAAAACTAAAAAGTAAATTCGCTTCGCCTATGTTAAGTTTTTGGGAACAAAAAAATTTTTTGAACTACGATTTGATTGTCGTTGGGGCAGGTTTTACAGGGCTTTCTACAGCGATTCATTTTAAAAATAAGCATAAAAAGTCCAATGTTTTGGTGCTTGACCGAGGTGTTTTTCCTTCAGGGGCAAGCAGTAAAAATGCTGGGTTTGCCTGCTTTGGAAGCCTTACGGAGATTTTAGATGACTTTTGGAGCATGACTCCGGAGGAGGTCCTACAGTTGGTAGAAAAAAGGTATACTGGGTTAACTCAGATTCGGAAACAATTTGGAGACCGTAATTTGGGCTACCAACACCGGAATGGATATGAAATCTTGATGCAGGAGCAATTGGAGGCTTTGGATCAGCTTCCTGACATCAATCGATTTTTGAAAAAAATTTTCCCAAAAGAGGTTTTTTCTGTGGTGAAGGAGCCGGGTAAGTTTGGGTTTTCCAAGGCGGTCAAAGCGGTGGTAAAGAATCGGTACGAAGGCGAATTGGATCCTGCAGCCTACCTCAACGCACTCTGGTCCAAGGCTTCCAAACTTGGAGTTCGGATTATTTCTGGAATATCGGTGGTGGAAGTCAATCACGAAGAGGGACATGTGTTAGCCGAAAAACGAGATAAAAAAGAAATTTATGAGTTTGTAGCTCCTCGGGTGGCTATTTGTACGAATGCATTTACCCAGAAGCTGTGGCCAGAGTCGCCCATGGAACCTGGTAGGGGATTGATTCTTTTGAGTAAGCCTCTGGCAGGAGGAATTCCATGGAAGGGAGCTTTCCACCTAGATCGTGGCTATGTATATTTCCGAGAGGTTGCTGGTCGGATATTGCTAGGAGGTGCAAGAAATCGGGATTTTGCTCAAGAAATAACCACAGATTTTGGTGTAAATCCGGCTATAAAAAGCCATTTAGTACATTTAGCGGAGGAGGTGATTTTTCCGGGAAGGCCCCTGGAATGGGAGATGGAATGGACTGGAATTATGGCATTTGGCACAAAAAAAACACCCATAATTCAACAGATTGCCATTACAACTGAACGAACTAGAATTAATATGGAGACGCATGAACGACGACGCGCATACGGAGCGGCTTGTTCGTTGCGTAATATGCTTGCTTGACAACGACACCGCCGAGGTTGGCCAAAATCCTAATTTAAGTGCACTTATTAATACTGTGGTGACGTTAGAGCCTTATGAGTTCCTCAATCGTATCAATGCATTTCAAGGTCAAGAAACCATGAGAGTGGATGTGCAGGTGCCGGTACGTAAAGCTCTTCGAGACTGTGCCCTGGAG
>JALRIY010000180.1 GCA_023255285.1 Algoriphagus sp. | reverse complement strand
GAGGCCTCGGTAATCTCTGGATCCATGGGCTTGATGCCTTCGGCCTCCTTGGGAGCCAAGGTGAAGCTATTCGAGCCGATTCACGGTTCGTATCCTCAAGCGGCTGGCAAAGATATTGCCAATCCACTGGGAACAATTTTATCTGCATCCATGATGTTTGACTATGCATTTGGATTGGCAGCCGAAGCCAAATTGATCAGCGACGTAGTCAACCAATCGCTAGCGGAAGGAATCGTCACCGAAGACATCGCAGAAGGGGGGAAGGCCTACAAAACCTCCGAACTGGGAGACTGGCTGGCAGCTCGAATTTTGAGTTAAACTGGAACTATAACACCACCTTGTAACGGGGTGGTGTTATAGTTTTGTTACAAAAACCTTTTCTTTTACAAATCCATAAAGCATGGATTTCTGATTCATGGGTGTAGCTAGTTGCTATTATCTTTACAACCATGCTTTCTAAACCTTTCTCCTATCTTTTTTCCATTTCCTACTTTGGAGCTCTTTTTAATGGATGGGCCAAACAGCCCTCACAGCCTACTGTTGAAGGAAAATTAGAACGGGTATTCCGATTTGTATTGGAAGAGCGTCCCTTTCGCTTGATTGGGTCCAGCCGAACAGACTCCGGTGTAAGTTGTAGAAAAGGCTTTGTACAGCTATTCACGGAGGAGCAAATTGATTTTGAGGCCCTTCTAGAAACTATCAATACACACCTTGGTGGCGAGATTCGTCTGGAAGGTGTCCGGCCCATTGCTCGAGACTTCAACTTAATCCAGTCTGTCCGACAAAAAACCTACCGCTATTTCTTCGCAGCTCCTCAACAAGTTCATCCCTTCGCCTCTGCCTTTGTTTCTGCTGTTCCTTTTTCCAATTCACTAAATCAAATGCAGGAGTTAGGCGGCTTATTTGTCGGAATTCACAATTTTAAAGCTTTTTGCCAGCCATCAGCCACCAAATCAACCTATGAAAGGAGTATAGAGGCAGTCTGCGTGTTTGAGTTGAATGAATTGAACTTTCCTTATGCCCCTGCCCCTGTATTCGTGGTAGAGGTAGTAGGGCAGGGTTTTTTGCATCATCAGGTACGAAAAATGGTATACGCCATTTGGAACTGGAATGCTGAACAAATTCAGGAACGCTTAGAGGATCCTGAAAGAAGTTGGGCTCCAGTACCTACGGCGCCTGCCAACGGGCTTGTACTTTGGGATACGGTATTGGATTTGGATAACTAATTTTTCAAATTGGTAAATTCTTTCCCCAAAATAACTCACCGTATTTATGCGTCCATGGATAAGTAAAAGCAGACTACTAGCGCTTGGTTTTTTCACTCTTGTAACATTTCACATTCTTGCGCAGCAAAAATCTGGTAAAAGAAATCCAAATATTGTATTGATTTACCTAGACGATCTCGGGTATGGTGATGTTAGTGCCTATCAATCTGGCACACTTAGGACACCCAATATGGATGTTTTAGCCAATGGAGGATTGAGGTTTACGAATGGATATGCCTCCTCAGCTACTTGCACCCCTAGCCGCTATGCATTGCTGACTGGAACCTATCCATGGAGAAATCAACAAGCCAAAATTCTTCCAGGTACAGCTCCTTTAATTATTGATACAGCCCAAATTACTTTGCCAAAAATGTTAAAGGCACAGGGATATGAAACCGCTGTGATTGGTAAGTGGCATCTGGGATTGGGAACTGGTTTTGTGGATTGGAATCAAGAAATTATCCCAAATCCCAATCATGTCGGATTTGACTTTTCGCATATTTTAGCTGCTACACAAGATCGGGTTCCTACAGTCTACATTGAAAATGGCTGGGTTGTTAATCTAGACCCGAATGATCCTATTCAAGTTGATTATGATAAGAATTTCGAAGGAGAGCCCACTGGGCTAACTCATCCTGAACTGCTTACCATGAAGTGGCATCATGGTCATAATAATAGTATCGTCAATGGAATCCCCCGTATTGGATTTATGAAGGGAGGACAGCGTGCTAAGTGGAGTGATGTGGATATGGCGGATCATTTTCTCGAAAAGGGGAAAGCATATATTACTGGGAAGGCATCTTCAGACAAGCCTTTTTTTCTGTTTTTTCCCATGCACCAGCCACATGTTCCTCGTACTCCACACCCCAGATTTGAAGGTAAATCAGGTATGGGGCCAAGGGGTGATGCCCTGCTGGAGGCAGATTGGGTAATTGGTGAATTATACAAAACTTTAGAGGATGAAGGGCTTTTGGAAAATACACTTATTATTTTTTCAAGTGATAATGGTCCAGTTTTGAACGATGGGTATTACGATGATGCAGTAGAAAAATTAGGGAATCATACCCCTTCAGGTCCGCTTCGAGGAGGAAAATATGCACTATTTGAGGCAGGGACCAAAGTGCCATTCGTTGTCTTTTGGAAAGGGAAAATCCAAGTTGGAGTTTCCAATGCATTGGTATCCCAGATTGATTTATTGAGTTCCTTGGCCTCTTTAGTGGGTAGTTCTGAAACTGGACTAGACAGTGAAAACTTGATGGATGTATTTATGGGGAAAAGTCATGAAGGTCGGGAGGCAGTTATAGTGGAAGCAAGTACAAAAACTGCCCTTCGAGCAGGGGATTGGGCAATGATACCACCATACACAGGTCCATCAGTCCAGAATCAAGTAAATATCGAGCTAGGTAATTCTCCAGAATACCAATTGTATAATTTGAAGATTGATCCGGGTCAAAGAAATAATTTAGCCGCATCCCACCCTGAAAAGCTAGAGGAGATGAAGAAACTCTATCATAAAATCAGAGGGAGTGGAACTTCGATCGAGCAGCTAGAATTGAAATAAAACCAAGTTTTTTTTTGCCTAGGTAGCAGATTAACAAAGTTTAGAAGCATTACACCTTGTCTGTCAGCTAATTTATTTCAAGTCTAAAGGAATTAATATTTCAAAAATTAAGTTCCATGACTACATCGTCCATCACGTATCCATTGCCGATATCGATGACCTCCTTGTAGATTTCTACAAAACCCTGGCTCCTATAAAAATCAATCGCTTTTTGGTTGTCCTTGTTGACATTCAGGGTCAGTGATTGTTGACCTGCTGCCTGCGCACGTTTCGCCACCTCCTGAAGGAGGGCTTTTCCATTCCCTTTCCCATGGCTGCTGGGGAGTAAATACAACTTATGAAGTTTGGCCTTCGTGCTTTCTTTGTAGAAAAGTTCGAAACCAGCAAATCCAATAGCCGTACCTTGCTTTTCAGCAATTAAAAAAATATGCCCCTTTTCTGCTTGCGATTCAAGTAGTGGCAGGTCATACATCCAATTAAGCATGTAGGCAATCTGTTCCTCACTTAAAATGTTGGCAAAGGTAGAAGGCCAAGTTTGGTGCGCGATACTTTGTACCTTGGAAAGTTCTTCCTTTGCAATTTGCCTGAGTTGGACCATGGGTAGTAAATTTCTGGTTTGCACTTAAAAGGCGAGTAGTTCTTGCAATTTATGTTTGAAGCGATCTACAGGCAAAAATTGCTTTTCCAAAGTAGGAGCAAAAGGTACAGGTGTGTCCAAACTGCCTTCTCTCATGACTGGAGCATCTAGCCAAGTGAAGCAATGCTCTGAAATCCAAGCGCAGATTTCGGCGCCAATTCCACCAGTAAGCGTGTCTTCCTGTAGAAAAATAACTTTTCCTGTCTTTTTAACCGTTGTGGCTACCGCTTCCTTGTCCCAAGGGAGTAAGGTACGGAGGTCCAAAATATCTGCAGAGATACCGAGTTCTTCGACGGCCTTGGTAGCCCAATGCACACCCATGCCATAGGTGATGATGGAAACCTGTGTTCCAGTGGCTAATAGGGCCGCTTTGCCGATTTCTTCTGTGTAATAGCTATCTGGCACTAGCCCCGAGACAGATCGGTATAAGAGTTTGTGCTCAAAGTAGAGGTAGGGGTTTGGGTCTTCTAAGGCTGCATTCAGGAGCCCTTTGGCGTCGTGAGGATTAGAGGGGTAAACGATTTTTAAGCCTGGGGTATGAAAAAACCAGGCTTCGTTGGATTGCGAGTGAAATGGGCCCGCTGCCGTACCTGCACCAGTAGGCATTCGAATCACTACATCCGCATTTTGTCCCCAGCGGTAGTGGATTTTGGCTAGATTATTCACTATTTGGTTGAAGCCGACACTTACAAAGTCTGCAAACTGCATTTCGACCATGGCCTTGTAGCCTTTGATGGAAAGCCCTAGTCCTGCGCCAATAATGGCGCTTTCGCAAAGAGGAGTGTTGCGTACGCGGTCCCCTCCAAATTGTGCTTTGAATCCATCTGTAATTTTAAATACTCCTCCATAATCCCCAATATCCTGGCCCATCAGCACTAGATTGGGGTATTTTTCCATGGATTGACGAAGGCCATCGCTGATCGCATCGATGAAGCGCTTATCGGTTTGGGCAGGGCCTGGGGCCAACACGTTTTGGGTCCAAGGAGCATACACATCCCCCAATTCTTTTTCCAGCTTTGCATCCACCGCTTCTTCCGCAAAGGCAATTTCTAAAGCATCGTTGATTTGGGTCTTAACTTTTGCGTCAAGTTTTTCTTTGAGCGCTTTATCCAGAACACCGATTGAAAAAAGGTAATCCTCGTAGCGGTCAACAGGGTCCAATTGTCCCCATTCTTCCATCATAAACTTGGGGACATACTTGGTGCCGGAAGCTTCCTCGTGTCCGCGCAT
>JALRIY010000017.1 GCA_023255285.1 Algoriphagus sp. | reverse complement strand
GTAATGTTAGTCAAGAGCGCGATATGAGGTTTCAAATGCACCAAACCATCAATCTGGAAACTGGAAATTTCAATGACCCACCAGGCATGATCTCCTTCGAGTAATTGTCCTGCCCAGCTTTTGCCCACATTTCCAGCAAGTCCTACATCCCATCCAGCTTCCTTCAAAAGGTGGTAAGTCAATAAGGTGGTGGTGGTCTTTCCATTGGTGCCGGTTATTGCAATCACCTTTCCTTTGCTGTACCTGCTGGCAAATTCCAGTTCATCTACTACGGAAATCCCTCGACTAATCGCCTGCTGCACGATTGAAACAGTAGGAGATATCCCTGGACTTTTAATGATCAGGTCGGCATCTAAAATGCGCCCCTCGTTATGTTTGCCTTCTTCAAATTCAATTCCTGCAGACAGAAGTTGCGCTTTACGTACCTCCCCAATGCTGCCCCCATCCGAAACAAAAACAGCATAGCCCTCCCGTTTGGCGAGCATTGCTGCTCCCAACCCACTTTCTCCGGCTCCGAGGACGACAAGGCGGTTCATGTTCTTACCTTAGTTTTAGGGTGGCTAATGTGACTACTGCAAGAAGGATTCCTACGATCCAAAAACGGGTTACGATCTTGGATTCGTGAATTCCTTTTTTCTGGTAATGGTGGTGAAGTGGGGACATCAGAAATACCCGACGTCCTTCTCCATATTTTTTCTTTGTGTATTTGAAATAGGCTACCTGAATCATGACACTCAGGTTTTCTATCAAGAAAATCCCGCAAAGAATTGGGATTAGGAGCTCTTTGCGAAGCGTCAAGGCCAACACGGCAATCACCCCGCCTAGCATCAAGGATCCCGTATCGCCCATAAATACTTGGGCCGGATACGAATTGTACCAAAGGAATCCCACACAAGCACCGATAAAAGCTGCCGTGAAGATTACCAATTCCCCAGAATTGGGGATGTACATGATATTGAGGTATTGGGAAAAAATAGCGTTACCACTCAAGTAAGCGAATATGGCTATGGTCAAACCGATAATGGCAGAAGTACCTGCTGCCAGCCCATCAATGCCATCGGTAATATTGGCGCCGTTAGATACCGCTGTAATAATGAATATTGCAACAAAGATGTAAAGCACTGGAGTCATGGAATCACCCATGAATCCAAGAAAATCTTCGTAGTTGAGTTCGTTATTTTTGAAGAAAGGGATGGTTGTTTTTAAGGCTTTGGTGTCTTGAAAAGCGGGGGTTTCGATCACTCCACTTTCAACAGAAACAGGAGTAGAAAACTCACGAATCACTACGTCATCGTGGTAGTACAAGGTGGCTCCCACGATGATGCCGATACCAATTTGTCCTACGATTTTAAATCTCCCTTTAAGTCCATCCTTGTTCTTACGGAATACCTTGATGTAATCGTCCAAAAAGCCTATCATCCCCAACCAAACCGTAGTAACTAATAACAAAATGATGTAAATGTTATTGAGATTGGCAAATAGTAGGGTAGGAAGTAAGATGGCTGCGATCATCATCAAACCTCCCATGGTAGGAGTTCCTTTCTTTTGGGTTTGACCTTCCAAGCCTAAATCTCGAACTGTTTCCCCAATTTGACGGTTGCGAATCCAATTGATGATATGGTGCCCAAAGGTGATGGTGATAATTAACGAAAACAGGGCTGCCATCCCTGCCCGGAACGAAATGTAGCGGAACACCCCCGTCCCTGGGATGTCTAACACGCGATCTAAATAGTCAAATAAAGGATAGAGCATGTCAGTTTCCGTTTAGTTGAGTCAATAATTCCGTCACGACTTCAGCATCATCGAAAGGATGCTTTACGCCTTTAATTTCTTGATAGTCCTCATGCCCTTTGCCTGCAATCAGCACGATATCTCCTTTTTGACAGAGAAGGAGTGCGGTCTTGATGGCTTCTCTTCGGTCTTCAATGGTCAAAGTTTTACGAAAATCGGTTGGCCCGACACCTGCTTGCATTTCTTTAAGGATCTCAGCTGGCTCCTCAAATCTTGGATTATCAGAGGTAAAAATGGCTTTGGTACTTTCTGAAACAGCTATTTTAGCCATGATTGGCCGCTTGGTTTTATCCCGATTTCCCCCACAGCCTACAACGGTGATGAGTTGCTCGTTCCCTGTACGAAAGGCATTTATCGTCTTCAATACATTGTCAAGCGCATCGGGTGTGTGTGCATAGTCCACAATAGCGGTGATTCCTCCAATTGAAATTCGATCAAAACGTCCTTTGGCACCTTTGATTGCAGACAATTCCCGGAGCACCTCGTCTTCGTCTTCCCCAAGCAATACCGCGGTGCCCAATACTCCCAATAAATTATAGGCATTGAAGGAGCCAATCATTCTGAACCAAATGAGTTTTCCATTGACTTCCAACTCCAAGCCTTCGATGGTATTGGAAAGTATTTTGGCTTTGAAATCTGCGGCAGACTTCAGTCCAAAGGTTTGAAGCGTTCCACGGCAATTTTGAACCATGACCCCTCCATGCTTGTCATCGCCATTGACGAGGGCAAATGCATCCTTTGGCAATTCATCAAAAAGCTTTTTCTTGGCCTTGATGTAGGCATCAAAGGTACCGTGGTAATCCAAGTGATCGTGCGTAATGTTGGTAAATACTGCTCCTGCCAACTTCAATCCAGCGATGCGTTCTTGTACGATGGCGTGGGAACTGGCTTCCATAAAGCAATGGGTACAACCTGCATCCACCATGTTACGAAGTAAGGCTTGCGCACTAATAGCATCAGGGGTGGTATGCGTGGAAGGAATTACTTCCTCGTTAATTTTATTTTCAACCGTAGAAAGAAGTCCTGTACTGTAGCCCATTCGAACAAACAACTGGTGCAATAACGTAACCGTACTTGTTTTTCCATTGGTACCTGTCACCGCGACAACTTTGATTTTATCAGAGGGATTGCTGTAAAAATTGGCAGCTATAATTCCAAGGGCTTTCGCAGAATCCACTACTTGGATGTACGTGATCCCAGTAGCAAGCACCTCTGGAAGTTGTTCACAAATAATCGTTGTCGCTCCTTTTTCTAAGGCCAAGGAGATAAAGTCATGTCCATCCACCTGGGTACCATTGACCGCAACAAAAGCATAATTTTCTTGAACTTTTCGGCTGTCAAAGACCAATCCACTTACCCTCCGCTCCATATCTCCATAGGTGGCAGTAAGTGAAACTTTGTACAATATGTCTTTGAGCACGTTCATTTATCCAAGGACAAGATCTATAGTGGCATTAGGGGTCAGGGCTGTTCCTGGAGAAATAGACTGGCTGATCACCCTTCCCTTTCCATTGAAATTCACCTGCAATCCCTTATTCTCTAAAATAAATAGTGCGTCACGAAGTGACATACCAGATACATTAGGTACCACCGCTTTTTCAGTATCGATAAGTTGAAGATTTACCTGGTTTTCCAGTCGGTCTGCTGCTATCCACTCCTCTTGGGAGGGAGATTTTAACGGAAGCTTCAAGAAGTCAAAAATACTTTGCAGCTCCTCCCCCTTACCCGAGGCTACGAAAGGATAGCTAGAAATCGGAGCCTCCAATTGCTTAATCTTGGATGGGTCTACCACATTAAGGTCCAAGTCCGTTGCAAAAATTTTATCTGCAATTTCCTTGAATACTGGAGCAGAAACATCTCCCCCGTAAGCAGCAATTCCTTTTGGACTATCTATCACCACAATCATGCTGTATTTTGGGCGATCTGCGGGAAAGTAACCGGCGAAGCTGGTGTAATAAATTTGCTGGTACTTCCCATTGATGATCTTTTGGGCAGTGCCTGTTTTCCCAGCAATTTTGTAATTGGGATTTTTAATATTTTTTGCTGTCCCGTTTTCGACCACCCCCAGTAACAAATCCTGCAGCTGCTTGATGGTTTTTGGAGAGGCAATGGATTCTCTAAGTACCTGAGGTGAATACGTCTCGATGACCTGTGCTCCATTTCCCACTGACTTTACAAACAAGGGCTTCATCATCTTTCCTCCGTTTGCAACAGCATTATAAATGGCAAGGGTGTGGATGGGATTTAATTTGGATTCATAGCCAATGGAAATCCAAGGTAATGACGTTCCATACCAATTTTTGGTGCCTGGTTTTTTGAAATAGGGCTTTCCTTCACCGACCAACTGTAGGTTGAGGGGTTGGGAAAGACCTATTTGATCGAGGTAAGCAAGAAACTTGGAAGGGCTAGAACCGAAATGCAGGTCTACCAATTTAGATATCGCTACGTTAGAAGATTTTTCAAATGCTTGGCGGATGGTGATGGTACCATACCCCCCAACCTTGGCATCGTACATGGATTGATTGTAAAATCGATGCACCCCATTGCCAGTTTCAATCAAGTCATTTGGACTTATTTTATTCTCTTCCAAAAGGGCGAGCATGGACACCAGCTTGAACGTAGATCCAGGTTCGGTGCTGCCTATATCTCCAACTGCATAATTGTAGCTTTCCACATAGCCTGTCCCTGCCGCATTACGCTGTAAATTTGAAATTGCTTTGACATGGCCAGTTGCTACCTCCATGACAACAACAGCCCCAAAAGCAGCCTCCCTATCCATCAATTGTCGTCGAAGAGCTGTTTCGGCCACATCCTGAATCATCACATCTAGGGTGGTTTGGATATCGTAACCATCTTGAGGCTTGACGTCATCTACGTCAAAAAGTGGTTTCCAAACTCCCCCGGATAAGCGTTGGAATAAGGCTTTTCCATCGGCTCCCTTAAGTTGTTTATTGAAGCTGTATTCAATACCTGATCCTACCCCATCTTGGTTTAAAGTGCCTAAAGTTCTACTGGCAAGGGAATTGAAAGGTTGGTAGCGTCGTTCAATTTTTTCGAAAATGACTCCGCCGCCAACTCTCCCTTCTTTAAAAATTGGCCAAGACCTCATCAGCTGCATGTCTTGGTAATCAATTTGCCGACGATTGACCATCAAGTAGCGCTTTTGGCTAGTTCGAGCATCTTGCAACATGCGCTTGTAGGCAGTTGGAGACTTATCTTGGTAAAAATTGGCCAATAGTACTGCTAAGGAGTCCAAACCATCCTTAAATTTTTTATCCTCCAAGACCAGTGGGTCAATGGCAACTTGGTAAAATGGAAGGCTTGTGGCCAGCAAACTGCCATCCGAAGCATAGATATTACCTCGAGTTGCGGGAACTTTTCGGTATTGAAAATTTACTTGTTCTGCTTTTGCCTTCCATTTTTCCCCTTCAATCAACTGAACCACGGCTACCTTGTAGGGAATGGCAGCTGCAGCCAAGGCTACTAGGATGAAAATCACCCGCACTCGAATCACTATGGAGCGTTTGATATTCACTTTTTAGAGCGGGTTATTTTAATTGGTGGCTGATTCAGTTCATAAAGTTCCAAAGCAGCAACACGCTTTGCAACTTCCGATTGCATGCTGCTTTTCATGTATTCTGCTTCCAAGGTGGTCACATCTGCCCGCAGGTCCGCAACTTGCTGCTGGGCCTTATCTATTTGCCGAATCTTGTTTTCTGCGGCTAAATTGCTGTAGATGTATATTAAGGCAAGCAAGGCGATAAAGCCCACTGGGGGCAACAATTGGACGGGCACCCCTTCTCCAAGAATTCCTTTGACGTCCAACTTTTCCTCCATCCAAGAGAAAATGGTCTTCCTTGAACCTCCTTTTGGGCGGCCCCCTTCTTTTAATTTCTTCTTGAAGGTGTTCTGACTCATTTCCCTATTTTTTTTGCAATTCTCAACTTTGCACTTCTCGCTCTGGAATTTCGCTCGACCTCTTCCTCTGAAGCCGTAATCGCTCCACGACTTACTGGCTCCAGGGGACGAATTAGATTTCCATAGAAATCTTTTTCTACCTCACCCTGAAACTTTCCCTTGGACATCAAGTTTTTGACCAGACGATCCTCTAAGCTATGATAGCTCATCACTACTAGACGTCCTTCAGGCTTCAAGAGCTCCACTGCACTAAGCAGCATTTCCTCCAAAGCCCCCATTTCGTCATTTACTTCTATGCGCAAGGCTTGAAATACCTGTGCGTAGTATTTAAATTCTTTTCCACGAGGTGCAAACCGCTTTAAGAAGGTCGTAAAGCCCTCTGTAGTTGTAAATGGCTGCACCAAACGCTCAGCCACTATCGCCTGAGCTAGGGTTTTGGCATTTTTCACTTCTCCATACATTCCCAAAATCTTGTGTAGAGCAGCTTCGTCGTAACGTGCAAGTAGCTCTTTGGCACTTAATTCTGCAGACTGGTTCATCCGCATATCTAGATCCCCTTGAAATCGAGTTGAAAACCCTCTTTCAGGAGCGTCAATTTGATGCGAAGAGATACCCAAGTCTGCCAATATCCCATCCACTTGTTTGATCCCGTGCAAGCGTAGGTACCTTTTGATATCCCTGAAGTTGGCTTGCACAAATGTGAAACGCGAATCTTGAGGGGCATTGACCAAAGCATCACTATCTTGATCAAAGCCATACAAGTGCCCACCTTCCAAATGGTTCAAAATTTCCTTCGCATGGCCTCCTCCACCAAAGGTGACGTCGACATAGACTCCGTTGGGGAGAATAGCCAAGCCGTCAATGCATTGGTCGAGCATCACTGGGATATGGTAAGCAGGTACAGACATGGCGCTTAGGAGAGGTACTTTTCCATGAGGCCAGACAAGTCTGCCGTGTCCACAATGATGTTTTTTAGGTACTGATCAGGATTCCAGAGTTCGATTCGAGTGCCCATGCCGACAACAACCACATCCTTTTCTAGGCTGGCATAGGTTTGGTATAGCTTCGGAATCAACAATCTCCCGGCGCTATCCAATTCTACCTCGACGATAGAATTGAAAAAAGAGCGCTGCAACATGCGCTGTTCTGCATTGTTGATATTCAGGGACTTGATTTGACTCTCCAGCTTTTTGTATTCTATCAAGGGATAGAGCGCCAAGCAATGATCTTCAGCCATGCGGAGCATGAGCGTCATGCCATTGGCCTGAGGGATTGCCGCCTTTATCTTGGCGGGCAATGCCAAACGACCTTTGGGATCTAGCTTGCTATCGTATTGACTGTTAAACATGAATGAGCACTAAAGGATAGAATATGATGTAAACAAAAGTAAGAAAAGAAGAATGAAAATTTACCACTTTCTCCCACTTTTTCCCACTTTGTTTCAAAACTAGCCAAAAGATTGTTCGTCAGCAATAATTTTTACTAAAAAATGCAAGAAATTTTTAGGGGATTAAATTCGTCCGAACAATAGGCTAATAACAAGTAAAATCGATTCATTTGAATAAAAAAAGGCGTATTTGTACCTTTCAAATCCAAGTCAATGCACAAAAATTTTCTGATTTGAATCGATAGTGGGAGCTTCTCCCAAAAAAATAAATAACAGATTAGTTTTTGTAAAAAACCCGTGCAAAAATCCACTCCAGTAAACCGCAAAATACAGGTTAATACATGGGTATTTTTTCAATCGTTTTTACGGCTTCGGATCGCTTTTTCCCCCTTCTTTTCCAGGGATTTTCGGAACAACTCACCTATCCAAGGCCAGGTTCCGGCGATCTTGGCAAGGAGCCCTCTGGATTCTGGAATACAGACCAGCACCCGTGGGCGTTCCATCACGCCTAGGATGACCTGCACTACCTCTTCCGCCTCTAGCACCTGCTTAGGACCACTGAAGGTGAGCTTGGCCTCCTCTGGATAGCCCAATTGCAAATCCAGCATGGGCGTATTCACCAAATCGGGACAAATGACAGTCACCCAAACGCCATACTTTTTGAGTTCTGCTGCTACAGAAAGAGAAAATCCCCGCACGGCAAACTTAGAGGCTGCATACAAACTCAATCCCGATACCGGAGCCAATCCCGCCAAGGAGGAAATATTCAAGATATGCCCAAAACCCTGATTTTTCATCTCCCTGCCGATCAGCGTAGTTCCCAAAATGGTTCCTTTCGCATTACAGTTGAGGTGGTAGTCAATATCCGCCAACCCATACCCTTCCAGAAATCCCGGACGAATCACCCCCGCACAATTGATCAAATGGGAGATCGGTAGCCCCATATTCTTAGCTGTAGCTAGCACACGCAACCAGGTGGCTTCCTGAGCCACATCCCCAGCTACCCAGGCGACAGATTGCTTACCATCGGCTAATTCTTCGACTTTACCAGCATCTAAATCCGCTAAAATTAAAGGGATTTGACGGTCAAAAAAGGTAACTAAAAGTTGTTTACCAATGCCACTAGCAGCGCCCGTAAGAACAATCAGGGTTGGGATCATGGGAGGTGGATAAAGAGGATATCCCCTAAATAAACTCAAAAAAATCTACCCCACAAATTTTGCCATTTGCCGGAATTCACAAACCTTTTGGTAGACTTTTGACTTAAATTTGATACCAACCTCATCCATACTTCCATGCATCAGCCTACGAATAGCCTTCCCTACGACCTTTTAATCCTTGGCGCCGGCCCCATCGGATTGGCCTGTGGACTAGAAGCCAAAAAGGCAGGATTGAACTATCTCATTCTCGAAAAAGGTGCCCTCTGCAATTCGATTTACAACTATCCGGTCAACATGACTTTTTTTTCTACGGCAGAGCGATTAGAACTCGCAGGCATCCCCTTCATGTCCGTAGGGCCCAAACCAACCCGAACCGAGGCCTTAGATTATTACCGAAGGATTTACCAACTTTTTCAATTAAAAATCAACCTGTACGAAACCGCCCATACCCTCCAAAAGGACGGAGATCTTTTTTTCATTCAAACCTCTAAAGGATCTTATTTGAGTCGAAAAATTGTCTTGGCGACTGGCTTTTACGACCTACCCAACCTGATGGAGGTACCGGGCGAAGAACTTCCCAAAGTACTGCACTATTACAAGGAGCCTTGGCCCTTTGTAGGTCAAAAAGTACTCGTGGTAGGAGGAGCTAACTCTGCAGTAGATGCAGCTCTGGAATGCTGGCGAAAAGGCGCTTCCGTCAGCATGGTCCTCCTAGGCGATGAGGTGGATGACAATGTCAAGTATTGGGTACGCCCCGACATCATGAACCGGATCAAAGAAGGAGCTATCCAAGCCTACACCCGATCCCGAGTCAAAGAAGTTCGTGCTCAAGAAGTGATCTTATCCACGCCAACAGGAGAAATCACCATCCCAAACGACTGGGTGCTTGCCCTAACTGGGTACAAACCCAATTTTAGCCTTTTGGATCAACTTGGTGTCCAACTCAGCCTAGACGAAAAACAACAGCCTTGCTACGATCAGACCAACCAAGAATCCAATGTTCCGGGAGTGTACCTCGCTGGAGTAGTTTGCGGTGGACTCAACACCCGTGAATTTTTTATCGAAAACAGCATTTCTCATGCGGAGGCCATCATTCAGGACATCTTGAAGAAATAATTATTGCAAAAAGGAGTATGTTATATTGCAAATAAGATATTTAGGTGTAACTTCCTGAAAACTAAACGGAAACATGGCGGCTGTCTGGAGAATTCGATGGAATGAACAACGAACTGAATCAATTGAGATTCCTCCCAAGGAGTACCATTTTTTCAGTCATGCCCCCGCAATCGTTGCCGAAAGCCTAGCCAAGTACGGAGAGGTTATGCTAGATTTTCACGAGACTAGCCTAATTTTTGACTACCTGGATTTCAATTCCCAAGAGATTGCCGAGCTCCTCGAGGTGGATCCCAGTACGCTATTCCGATGGAAAAAGGAAGACCGAAAGCTCAGCAAAGGAATTTCCAAAAGCCTTTTGGAGATCGACCTGATCCTAGCCAAAGGCATCCGGATCTTTGGTTCGGAGGAGAAGATGTCTGCCTGGCTACAGCTGCCCAATGAAGCGCTGGGACAGCAAAAGCCGATAGACCTATTCAAAAATCCCTACCAGATCGCCCAGGTGGATCAAGCACTCGAATCTCTTTCTTGGGGCATCGTGAGCTAATGTGCTATTTCCGATTGATCGAAAATCTTCCAGGCAGAGACCCGCTCGGCTTTGGAATGGGACCCGGTCGATGGAATGTCAACGGCACCCCAATTATCTATGCCTGCTCAGTGAGTGCCTTGAATTTTTTGGAGTTATTATCCATCAAAGGTCCTATTGTCACCGAAAGTTCGTGGAAAATGGTAAGTCTTGAAGTAGTAGGACCTATTCCCGAATTGGAAGTGGATAACCTTCCCATAAGTTGGAAAAATCGCCCCTATCCCAGAACAACGCAAGAATTAGGTTCCATCTGGGCCAAGCGGGAACTATCCCCCTGTTTAAAAGTTCCTTCGTGCCGCATTCCTTTGGCTAACTTTTCCCAGGAACACAACCTGCTGATCAATCCCATGCATCCCGAATTCAAACAAAAAATAAAGGTGACTGACACCTGGGATGTGAGTTTTGAAGTCAACCGCTAAATCAAGAATTCGCCTCCGTAATCAAGCGCAAGCCATCCAAGGTGAGGTTCCGATCTACGGCATCGAATGTTCCCTCCAAAGTGGTGAGTATAGACGAAAGCCCACCAGTGGCTACGACTTTAAAAGAAAGCCCTGTTTCTGCTTGAATCACTTCCAACATCCCCTTCACCAAGCCGGTGTACCCATGCAGCACGCCTGCCTGAATGGCATGAATGGTGTTCTTTCCTAGAGCTGATTCGGGCATCTTGAGTTCCACTTCTGGCAATTTGGAAGTATTCATAAACAAGGCTTTGATGGCCGTTTGAAGTCCAGGAACAATATTTACCCCTAAAACTTCCCCACTGGAATCCACCGCAGTGAAGGTCAGCGCAGTTCCAAAATCCACTACAATAACCGGTTTCTGATAGCGGGTGTAGGCAGCCATCACGTTACACATCAAGTCGGTACCTATTTCATCGGGACGGTGGGTACGAACAGGAAGTTTTGTATAACTTTTTCCTTGGATCTGATAGGGAAACTTGCCAAAAAATCCCTCACAAAATTGTTCAATAATGGGGTTAATTTCAGTTACCACGGAGCTAAAACCTATTTTTTCAATCTGACTTACCGTAATGCCGTGTTCCAAAAAATACAGAGGGACCTTTTTGCTGAGCTGCGCTATCAAGCGAGGAGTTTTGGTTTCCAAGCGAAATTGATTCGTCCAAATCCCACTCTTCGCATCGTAAAGTGCAAAAACCACATTGGAATTGCCTGCATCTATCGCTAAAAACATCTTCGTATCAAGTTTTGCATAAATTAGAGGCATAGAAACCAAATTAACAACTCAGCCCCAAAAAAACAGATGTATTCCTTAAGAGTAGGCCGAAAATCAGATCTCCCCCGAGTACTTGAACTCATCCAAGAGCTTGCGCTCTACGAAAAAGCACCCGAACAAGTCACCAATACCTTGGAGCGTATGGAAAAAGAAGGGTTTGGCCCTCATCCCGTGTACGGATTCTATGTGTGCGTCAAAGATAGCAACCAAGAAATCATAGGCATTGCAGTGTATTACTACCGCTATTCGACCTGGAAAGGAAAGCGATTGTACCTAGAAGATATTGTAGTTACCGAATCAGAGCGTGGAAATGGCGCAGGGAAACTCCTTTTTGAACGGGTAATGGCCAAATCCCTGGAAGAGGACTGTAGCGGTATGATGTGGCAAGTGCTCGATTGGAATGCCCCTGCCATTAATTTTTACAAGAAATATGGCGCCCTCCTAGAAGCAGGATGGCTAAATGCGCACCTACAAGATTACGAAATCAAGAAATTTATCCATAAGTAAACCCGGTTCAACATTCCCTTTCCTAATCCCTCCAGAAAAAAATTAAGACTACCTTTGTGTCATGAAAACAAAACCGTTTAGCGTAGTCTACGAAGACAATCACCTCCTTGTGGTCAATAAGGCGGCTGGAATCTTAGTTCAGGGAGATAAGACCAAGGACAAAACCCTGACCGACTATTGTAGAGAGTATATCGCAAAAAAATACGATAAACCTGGGGCTGTTTTCTTGCATCCCATCCACCGCTTGGATCGCCCAGTAAGTGGACTGGTGGCTTTTGCACGTACTTCTAAGGGTTTGGAACGCATGATGGAACTCTTCCGCAAGCGGGACATCCACAAGGTATACTGGGCCTTGGTCAAACGAAGACCCAAAGAGGAACAAGGCAAACTGACCCACTGGCTGACCAAAGACGAAGTGAAAAATTTTGTGACGGCACACGAGGAAGAAATACCTGGCTCCCAAAAAGCCGAACTCAACTACAAGGTTCTCGGAAAACTCAACGACCACTGGCTACTTGAAGTACGTCCCATCTCGGGTAGACCGCATCAAATTCGCGTGCAACTTGCTTCCATGGGATGTCCTATTCGCGGAGATATCAAGTACGGATTTGCCAAACCCAATCCTGATGCGAGCATCAACCTCCATGCCTTCCATTTGGTATTTATGCACCCCATCAAAAAGGAAAAGATCTTCCTTCGGGCAGCATTGCCCGAAACGGAGTTCTGGGAACAGTTCCTCGAATTTGAAACGATCAAAGCCAAAGATCAGTACTTGGATAATACCTTTTCGGGATAGGACAAGAAAGTACGAGGTACGAAATACGGTATTTAAAGAAATGCCGAACGCTGGAAGCTGAATTCGGGAAAACTTGTTTCTAGCGCCCGCCATTAGGCATCTAACTCATTTTGTTATCGTTTCTTGTCTCTTGCTTCTCAAATTAGGCCCTATTTCGACTGTGTTTCTACCAAATTACAACCACCATGAAAAACTCCATTTTTCTACTCAGTTTTCTACTTATCCTCAGCGCCTGTACCACACAGAACACCCCCAAAACCATCTACATCGTCCGCCATGCCGAAAAGCAACTCGAAGGTCAGGACCCAAAACTCGCCTATGTAGGGGAAGTTCGGGCTAAAAAACTTGCTCAGATTTTAGAGAAAGAAGACATCAAAAGGGTTTTGTCCACGGATTTTATACGAACTAAAAATACTGCACAACCCACTGCAGATGCAGCTGGCTTGACAGTGGAAACCTACGATCCAAAAGATCAGGAAGCCCTCATCGCAGACTTACGTACCAGTGAAGGCAATACCCTAATTGTTGGCCACAGCAATACAGTTAGCCAACTGGCAAATGCTTTTGTAAGTTCAGGCGAGCCCTTCGCGGATCTCAGTGACCTAGAGTACGACTACATCTATGTGGTGACCTTGGATAAAAATAGTTCCAAAGTCACTCGAAAGACCTACAAGGAATTTTAATCCACACAGTGGAGGCTACGCTCATTCGCTAGTCTGAAAGTTTTTTTCTATCTCATTGGCGGTTTTCCCATTTTTGCATTTAGGACCTTTTTCCTTCATTTTTTGCAACGAGATCAGTACATTTCGTGAAGGCAATTCCAAATGAATCGAGAAAAAAACCTACAGCAGTTACAAGAAAAAACCAAGGTCTGGGACATCGCTGTCATTGGTGGAGGAGCTTCGGGCTTGGGAGTAGCACTGGATGCGGTATCTCGAGGCCTTTCAGTGGTACTGGTAGACAAGGCTGATTTTGCCAAAGGCACCTCAAGCAGAAGTACTAAATTGCTTCACGGAGGTGTTCGTTATTTGGCACAAGGTCAAATTTCCTTGGTTTTTGAAGCCCTAAAAGAAAGGGGACTTCTTCTAAAAAACGCCCCACATCTCAGCCAAAATCAATCCTTTCTCATCCCCATCTACTCCTGGTGGGACCGAATACAATACAGCATTGGACTAAAACTATACGATTGGATGGCAGGGGGACTGAGCCTTGGCTCTTCAAAGTTCATCCCGAAAAAACAAGCACTTCTCCGAATTCCCACACTTCAGCCTACTGGACTCAAGGGAGCAGTCACCTACCAGGATGGACAGTTTGACGATGCCCGACTCGCCATCCACCTAGCACAAACAGCCACTGACCTCGGGGCCTGCCTACTCAACTACATCAAAGTCACTGGGCTCACCAAAGATTCCCAAGGCAAAATCTCAGGATTGACCGTTCGGGATCTAAACGCAAAAAAATCCTACTCGCTACTAGCAAAAATGGTGGTCAATGCCACTGGAGTTTTTGCAGATAAAATTCTTCAACTCGATAACCCCTCTGCCCCAAAAACCATACAACCTAGTCAGGGAATTCACTTGGTCCTTGACTTGAGTTTTTTGGGAGGTGAAGACGCGCTTATGATTCCCAAAACCAAGGATGGCCGCGTATTATTTGGGGTCCCTTGGCACAACAAACTCCTCTTAGGAACCACCGATACGATTCGAGAAAAAGCTAAATTAGAGCCCAAAGCCTTGGAAAAAGAAATTGACTTTGTTCTCGAAACAGCCGGTGCTTACCTCACCAAAAAACCGGAACGAAAAGATGTCAAGGCGGTATTTGCAGGATTAAGGCCGCTAGCTAGGCCTGAGGAGGGCAGTACCAAAACCAAGGAAATCTCACGCTCTCATAAAATTATCTGTTCACCGAGTGGACTAGTATCCCTAACCGGAGGGAAGTGGACTACCTTCCGGAAAATGGGAGAAGACACGCTCAATTACTTTACCCAAATAACGGGACAGCCTGTTTCTGCTAGTACCAGTGCAACTCAAAAAATCCATGGTTTTTCAAAAAAAACTCCCTCAGGACACTGGGCAGTATATGGAACAGATGCCAAAAAAATAAAAGCACTTGCCAACCAACAGCCTGAGCTACAAGAACGCATTCATCCTCACTACCCAGCTATACTTGCCGAAGTGGTATGGGCTTGCCAACACGAAATGGCGCTCACCCTTGAAGATGTGCTCTCTCGACGCATTCGACTTTTGATACTCGATACAGCTGCTGCCCTCAGCAGTGCAGAAAAAGTAGCGCAGCTCATGGCTACCACCCTGCAAAAAGACGAAGCCTGGGTTCAAACTGAATTGACTAATTTTAAAAAGATAGCAGAAAAATATTTGATCTCAATGCACTAACTTCCAGTTACCACCTCTTACCACCCAACATCCAAAATGTCTGCCGATAAACCCTATATTTTAGCCTTAGACCAAGGCACTACTAGTTCCCGCGCCTTGATTTTCAATCAAAAAGGAGAGATTGTCTCCCTGGCTCAGAAGGAATTTACCCAATTCTTCCCCCAACAAGGGTGGGTAGAGCACGATCCAGAAGAAATCTGGTCCAGCCAGTCTACCGTGCTGATGGAATCCTTGCTTCAAAAATCTATACGCCCCGACCAAGTGGCTGCGATCGGCATCACCAATCAGCGAGAAACCACCCTAGTGTGGGATCGAAAGACAGGCAAAGCCCTCTACAATGCGATTGTCTGGCAGGACCGACGTACTGCAGCCTATTGCGATACACTGAAAGAAAAAGGGGTGGCGAATCTAATCGCAGAAAAAACAGGCTTAGTCATTGATGCCTATTTTTCTGCTACCAAAATACGTTGGATTTTGGACCAGGTGCCTGGAGCGCAGCAACGCGCTGAAGCAGGAGAACTGGCTTTTGGAACAGTAGACTCCTGGCTAATTTGGAAATTAACCGCAGGAAAAAGCCACTTGACCGACATCACCAATGCCAGTCGGACGTTACTCTTCAACATCCATACCCAACAATGGGATGAAGAGCTACTTGCCTTATTCAACATTCCTGCTGCAATGCTTCCAGAAGTAAAAAGTTGCAGCGAGGTATTCACCGAAACGGCAGGCGATGTACTCAATACCAAAATCCCAATTGCCGGGGTAGCCGGTGATCAGCAGGCGGCACTTTTTGGTCAACTTTGCACGCAGCCAGGCATGGCCAAAACCACCTATGGCACAGGTTGCTTCCTGGTCATGAATACGGGGAATATAGCCGTGCAATCCACCAACAAGCTGCTGACCACCGTGGCTTGGAAGATTGGAAATGAAATCAATTACGCCCTAGAAGGGTCGGTATTTATTGGAGGAGCGGCCATCCAATGGCTTCGAGATGGATTGAAGTTGTTTGCCGATGCCAAGGAAACCGAAAAGCTGGCCACCAGCGTCCCTGGCAACGATGGAGTGTATTTCGTTCCTGCCCTTGCTGGATTGGGTGCACCGCATTGGGATCAACAGGCCCGAGGAGCCTTTTTTGGAATTACTCGAGGCACGACCACAGCACACTTCACCCGAGCGGCCTTAGAAGCCGTCGCTTATCAAGTGTACGATGTCCTCAAGGCAATGGAAAAAGATTCGGGCAAGCCTACGCAAGAACTCCGCGTAGATGGTGGGGCCACTGCCAACAATTTCTTGATGCAGTTTCAAAGTGACCTGTTGAATTGTGAAATCAAGCGTCCCATGATCATTGAGACCACAGCACTGGGCGCTGCATTTTTAGCCGGCTTGGCGGTAGGTTTCTGGAAAGATCAGGAAGAGCTCCAAATACTATGGCAGCCAGATAAAACGTTTTCTCCCTCAATGGAAGAGGAGGAAAGAGAAAAATTAGTACATTTTTGGCATAAAGCAGTTGAACGAACTAAAAATTGGGAAGAATGAATCCACTTCTAGCAGAATTTATTGGAACCACCGTCCTGCTTCTTTTGGGAACCGGCGTAGTAGCCAATGTTATCTTACCAGGTACCAAAGGAAACGGAGGTGGCCTGATTGCGATCACCACTGCCTGGGCTTTGGCCGTGTTTTGCGGGGTGGTGATTGCTGGCCCTTACAGTGGCGCTCACCTTAACCCAGCAGTGACAGTTGGCCTGGCGGCAGTAGGAAAATTTGAGTGGGCTTTGGCTCCAGGGTACATCTTGGCACACGTTGGAGGAGCAATGCTTGGCTCAGGAATGGCCTGGTTCATGTACCGCCACCACTTCGAATTTACGCAGGACCCTGGTTTAAAACGTGCTCCCTTTTGTACCGATCCAACCGTGAAAAATCCCCTTACAAATGTATTTTCTGAGGCATTAGGGACTTTTGTTTTGTTGTTTGTTATTTATTTTATCGCAGGGGCTCAACTAGAAGGAGCGCAGAAAACTCCCATTGGACTAGGATCCATAGGCGCGATTCCCGTCGCCTTCTTGGTGTGGGTGATCGGATTGGCTTTAGGAGGCACCACCGGTTATGCCATTAACCCTGCCAGAGATTTAGGGCCTAGAATCATGCACCAGTTATTGCCTATTAAAGGTAAGGGGGACTCGGATTGGGGTTATGCATGGGTTCCTGTAGTAGGTCCCATCCTTGGTGCGCTCTTGGCTGCAGGATTGTTTCTTTTGGTAGTACCCTAAGGCTAAATCCGCTCTCCAATCCAAAAAATTCCGGTGCTGCTGAAGATAGATATTCCCTCAGGAACTTCCAGTTGCGTCAGGTAGCACACTGGAAAAAGTAAGGATCCATGGGCATTGGATACTTCCACAGGCTGACTCTCTGCCGCCAGTAGTCTGATTTCAGTAGCAGCAAACCACTTGGAAAACTTACCCTCTTTCGCCGGATAATATTTCCAATTCCCATCTACTAGCGTGAGGTCCATTTGTAGCACCTTTTCCTCCAACTCCTGATGCTTTTGGTGGTCAAAACCTACCAGATGTACCCCCTTGTGCTGAGAAGCTAAAAGGTAATGAATTCCCTCCTCCAAGAAGGTTAAGTTTGACACCGTCAAAAACCGGAGTGGATACTGCTCTTCAAGCAAGCGAGTGTTTTCCTTTTGGAATTCATGGGTTGCTAAAATCACATCAATTTTTACTCCCCAAGTAAGTACAACTTCCACCGCTTCTTGAGCAACTAAAACAGTTGGGGACCATTCGAGGAGTGGGGCCACTATCTCAAAAGAAATGCCTTTCACCTCTAAAATAAATACGGCTGGCTCCTGTTGCTCCTTGACAAAATGATGGCTAGACATCAGCTCCAAAGGTTTTGGTAAAAGCGAAACACATTTTCATAAGCTAATTTTTGCAACTGCTCTACCGACAGCACGGAACTTAGCTGGTCCAAGATACTGGGGTACTTGCTCGCATTTTCTGCCAGTGGAAAATAAAATGGATGGCGGCTAGGATCTGGAAAATCTTGGGTATAAAAAAAGTCTGCTCCAAAAGCGATGACGTGCTCATTAAGTTTGGCACCATAAATGAGGTGCTCAAATAGCCTTTCTGGCTGCTCATTATCTAAAAAGGCGCGAAGAAAATTGACTCCAATGATTCCTCCACGATGGATGATTTCCTGGGCAAATTCGTCTGTTAAATTTCGTTTATGATTCCAAATAGACCGGAAATTGGAGTGGCTGGCTAGAATGGGAATGGAAAGCTGATTCCGATCAATGTAATTCAATATCCCCGCTGCCAAAAGATCCGACGTATGCGAAAGATCAACTGGAATCCGCTTGCCTGCCAGGTAGTCGAGCAGGCGCTTTCCATCGGCTTTTAAACCAATTCCTTCGGTATAATTGCCCCCTCCAAAACGATTTTCAGTATGGTGCGTGAGGCTGATGTAGGCGAGTGGCCCCACTTTTTCTAGCAGGGCATCGAATTGGGTATTAATCTCAGTCCAAGTAGCCGTTGGAGTGCCGACCCCAGCAGCATTCTCGATGGAGGCAATAATTCCAAGTTGCTCGGTAGCCTCCAAGTTCTGCTGAAAGGCTGCATCCCATCTGCAAACCGTCTCGGGATGGTCTTTGAGCAGCTTCACAAAGAGATCCGCCTGCCGACAAGCAAGCACCATGCTTTTGGGATTCACATCCGTGTAGATCGCCAGCACTTGAGCCCGTACTCCACCTGCTTTCAACCAGGGAAAAGCACAAGGGATTTGATTAGGATTAAAAGGATCTGCC
>JALRIY010000179.1 GCA_023255285.1 Algoriphagus sp. | reverse complement strand
AGGTAATACTTAATAACCCAATTAGGCCTGCAAAAAAGTAGCTTTCATCGAGTGTCGTTGGATAGGGAACTACCAGGTAATTTTGAAAAACAAGGTAATGGTCTACCTCAATTGTAGTGGATTCATTGCCCAGTTTAAAGCTGTCTAGCGGAACAGGAAGGCGATCCACAAAGGCTCCAAGTTGGATGTTGGATGGGGAAAGTGAGGCTGTAATGATTGAATAGGCAGCCACTAATGAGCTAATTCCCGAAGCTAAAAAACATAATAAATAAATTACTGATTTTGAATTACGTAGACTATTCATCCTATTCCATGACTTTTGGAACGCTAAAAAACCCATTTTCTTGGTTTGGGGCATTTTTCAGTGCTTCATCTTGGTTTAGTTGAATGCCGACCTCATCTACTCTTGTGGCATTTATTTCGGAAGACATTGTGGTCAAGGGTAAGATCCCTTCCGTAGGTACTTCTTGAAGTTGCTCAATCCAATCCAAAACCTGAGAAAGGTCTTTACTCATTTTTTCTGCACTGGGGGCATCAAAATTAAGTCGTGCCAAATGCGCAATTTTTTGTAAAGTTTCTTGATCAATTTTCATTTTTGCGTTTTGGTTTAGAGGCGTATTGGATTCGTGTCTTAATGGTACTGTGGGGGGTTGTCTAGTAGCAACTGATTTTGAATAATGTCAAAGCAGTGTTGTTTTAGATCTTCTTCTGAATCGAAATTACCCGGGTAAAGGGGTTCATGGAAAACCATTTTCGCAGAAATTCGCTTCAAAATTAATTCCTTTTGATCTGCTAAAATTACATGATTATAAGATAAGGTGACAGGGACAATCGCGATTTGTTTTTCGATCGCAAGCCGGAAAGCTCCATTTTTGAAAGGAACCATTTGGGGTGGGTTTTGTGTGTAAATGCCACCTTCAGGAAATAAAACGATGCTGCTACCCTGATCTAGGGCTAAGCCAGCTCTCCGCATGGTTTCCGCTCTGCTTTTGATACGGCTACGATCTACAGCAATGTGTAATTTTTTGAAGTAGTAGCCAAAGAAGGGCACCTTTCGGATGGAAGCTTTGCCGACAAAGACGGTATCTCCTGGAACAAAGCCCATCATTGCTACATCGAGGTAGCTAAAGTGATTGGCTAAGAAAATATAGGGTCTTCCTTTTTCAATTTTAGTTTTAAAATCCAAGTTTACAGGAAGAGAAATGAGTGTGAAGTATGTTCTTGCCCAATAATGGTTGATTTTTCTCCCGTAAGTATTCCATTTTGGAACCCAACTACAAATCAGAAAAGCCGGAAATAAAACTGCAAACGTCAATAAAAAAGTGACTGCAGCAAAATAAGTGTAGATTCGAGCACTCCCCTTACTCATAATTAATCATTGCATTAGCGGCATGGGAAAAATATTGAATCAATACGATACGGATCTCTTCTTCTAGGGAGACAGTATCGAGGGCATGCAGCATGGCGTCCATCCAATAGTTCCGCATCTTGGAATCAATTTTCCATTGCAGGTGTCGCATGCGAAGTCTTGGATGTCCGCGTTCTTCGGAATAAGTGGAAGGCCCTCCAACTACTTGTAATAGAAATAAATAGATGCGGCGTTCTGCTGCTTCTAAATTTTCCGGATACAACTTTCGTAGTTCAGGAATTTTAGTGACTTCTAGGTAGAAGTTTTTGGAAAGCTTTTGAAGTTCAGCTTCGCCGATTTGGGAATAAAGTAATCCTAAAGAATTCATCCTTTAAAAATAACCAATTTGACTTTACTCCTCCTTTTTTTTCACTCGCAAGGAAGTTCCTTCTGTAGAAATCACCTCGATTTTAATTCCTTCATCTAAAAATTCACCCCTCGAATAAGCATCGTAAAGGTCCCCCCCAATTTCAACCTTTCCACTCGGGCGAAGCCGCGAATGAACCTTGCCTTCTTTGCCTACTAAATTCTCTGAATAGGTGCTTGAAGTATAGCCCTGGGTACGCATTTGGGTACCTACTAGCGTAAGGTGTTTAAAAGCTCCCCATTGATTTACTTTTGGGGTAAGCCATAGGACGACACTTACTGCCGCAAGAGCAGCTAAAATAACCGTAAGTAGTGCTTCAAACAAGAGACTTGAAGGAACCCAGTCGAAATCGAAGGCTTGGTTGGGGAGCATTCCCAATACCAAACTTCCTAAAGTAAGTACTACACCGGCTACTCCAAAAACTCCGAACCCGGGAATTATAAAAAACTCAATAGCCAGGAAAATCAGACCTATAAAAAAGGCCAGAATTTCCCAATTTTCTGCTAATCCATTGAGATAGAAAGGAATAAAATATAGGAGCGCGGCACTAATTGCTATTGCTAATGGAAAACCGACACCTGGTGTTTGTAACTCAAAGTAAATCCCTCCAATAATCAAAAGGATTAGGAACCCACTGACTGCAGGGCTTAAAAAGTAGGAGATGATGGAATCAACTACTTGTTCTTCATAGGCTATTATTTGAGCAGAATCCAAGTTTTGAGCTTTTAGAAGGGCTTGTTGTGTTGGGAATTCTCCTTCGCAAAATCCATTTTTTATCGCCTCAGATACAGAAAAAGTAATCACTGAATTTTCATCAGAAATCCCTTCAACGACTAATTTCTCATCCACCATAGCTTCTGCAATTTGTGGATTCCTGCCCTTGGCTTCTGCTGTACTCCGCATCATGGATCGCATGTAAGACTGGTATTTATCTGGCGCCGCAGCTCCATCGGTTCCATTGACTACTGTAGCAGCACCAATACTAGCTCCAGGGGCCATGTAAATACTATCGCATGCGATAGATATTAATGCGCCGGCGGAAGCAGCATCTTTGTTGATAAAAACATAAACGGGAATTTCAGAGGCTAAGATTCGAGTTCGAATCTCATCTGCATCGGTTACAGCTCCTCCATAGGTATCCATTTCTATGAGAATCAAGTCCACTTGTAATGCTTCAGCCTGTTCCATAGCCAATTTAACACGCCGATTCATCCCTGGGTCTATGTCCTTGTCAATGGAAAAGGTGAAAACTTTTTTTTGATTCTCTTGTGCCTGCAATGGGTTCAAAGAGCAAGCAAACCAAAGGAAGAATAAGGATAACGTTCGGATCATGATGGGATGTGGTGCCAAGTGATATGGTGTACTTCGGCCAACTTTTGAGACTTTTAGGAAAAGGGTATTTCTGATGGCCAACACGATTTCTAATTTAAGTAATTTTAGCTTCTGCAACTTGAATAATGCAGGATGAAGGTTAATTTTGTTAGGTAGTAACAGAGTTTTATTGTTCCCCAATCTTTCCTTCTCCATGTCTATTCGCGCCGTCACTTTACTTTGCTATATTTTTTTTGTAGTTATTTTTTCTGGAAAACTACAAGCAACTGAGCTTAACCGATTGGATTCAATTGGAGTCCAAAAAATTGGCAATCAACTCTTTATCCTACATGAAGTAGTGGACCAAGAAACTTTGTTTTCTATTTCTCGGCGGTATAAGGTGCCGATGATGGCCATTCAACAGGCAAATGAAGTGTTGAAACAAGGAATAAAATCTGGTCAGCAAATTTTAATTCCATTTGGAAGCAATCCTGGCACTGAAGCTGTTTTGGAAACATCCGAACCTACCCAATCCCCTGAATCTATTGTTGTTGCTGAAGTTCAAGCAGAGGAATTGCCCAAATTGATTCCTTCCCAAAAGGAGGAAGTGGTCAGCACTCCAAATTTAACTGTTCCTACCCAGGTTGAAACAGAAAGAAAGCACCAAGTGAGGCGCGGTGAATCCTTGTTTTTAATTGCAAAAAAGTACAAAGTAACTGTTGCTGAACTAAAGAAATGGAATTCCCTTTCGAATGATAAAGTGATGGTGGGGCAAATTTTGAAAATCCGTCAGCTGGTTGCAACCGAAAAAGTAGCTCCGGCTGTTGCAGTGAATTCAAAACAACTTACTTCTTCAGAAATAAAAAAAGAGGAGGTGTCGGCTGCTGTCTCTCCTTCAACCAAAGTCAAGCAAAGTACTTCTAGTGCAAGTGATTCAAACCCCTCAGATTCTCTTGCAAATGCAGAACTAACGAAATCAGGGGAATGGGTAATTCATCAAGTCAAATCTGGAGAATCCTTATTTTCTCTCTCCAAAGAGTACGGAAGTAGTGTGGGGGATTTAATTGCGTGGAATTCATTGAGCTCCAATAATTTGAAATTAGGTCAGTCGCTCAAGGTGAGTCGAATCCAAGCCTCTGTAGCTACTTCAGAGAGTAAATTGGAACCTCAAATCGAACCTACAATTCCAGTGGAAATTCAGGAAAATGTGGAAATTGAAAATCCAGTAGTTAATACTTCTGGAGGATTTTCTAATACAAAGGAGAATGGGCTTGCTGAACTTATTCCAGGGACGGAAGCAAATAAAAAGTATTTGGTTCTTCATAGAACTGCGCCAGTAGGAAGTGTTATTCGAATAAAGAATGAAGAAAATGACCGAACGATTTTTGCGCGTGTAGTGGGAGTATTGCCAGAAACGGGAGACAATTCTAAGGTATTGATCAAGCTATCCCAAGCAGCCTACCAACAGTTGAAGGCGGTAAATGCTCGTTTTCCAGTAGAGATTCTCTACTAAAACTAATTCTTTATAAGTGAAGCCCTCAATTAAAAATATATTCAGGTAGCTTTTAAAGCTAACACAAACATGTCAAAAATTCAGCTGTTCTTTCATCACGTATCCCGATTTATTTGGAACAGTATTTTTGTTCTTTCTTATCCTATCCTTGCAAGCTTCGGCTTACTTTTCATAGGGCTTACTTTTTTGTTTTCTAAGCTATCCCAACTAATTACACGATTAAAG
>JALRIY010000178.1 GCA_023255285.1 Algoriphagus sp. | reverse complement strand
TACTGAATACCTGCCAAAAGGTGTTTCAAAAAATCAGCTTCCTCGTAGGACTCGTTGGTGTGACCACCTCCGGTGTAAAATGCTCTACCACCATCGTAATCGTGGTACCATGCGATTGGGTGCTCGCCCATATCCAATCCTCCTTGGTAGGAGGATTCGTCCAAGAGTAATAATTTTTTGGTAGTTGGATTGATTTTCTTGTAGCTATACCATTCGTCTGTACGTGTCCAATTTTCAGGCAGAGAGTCTGTAGAGGGGTGTTTTTCCCCAGTTTTAGTCACTTTTCCTGATTGCACATTGGGGTGAGGATCGTTGATTCCTGGATGATCTGCGAAGTATCCCCCCACAAGTCGGCCATACCAGCCCCAATCGTATTCAGAATCTGCAGCAGCATGGATGCCTACAAATCCTCCACCAGACTGGATGTAACGCTCAAAGTCCGCTTCTTGATATGAATTTAAAACATCACCTGTGGTGCTCAAAAAGATGACTGTAGCATATTGTGCTAAGTTCTCTTCATTGATAAGTTCTGCATTTTTGGTGGTATCCACCTTAAAACCATTTTCAGCTCCTAATTTTTGGATCGCTGTAATTCCTTTAGCAATGGATTCATGGTGATAACCTGCTGTTTTGCTGAAAACAAGCACTTTTGGATCTCCCTCTCTCTTCTTGGAACAAGAAGTTACTACTGCTCCCAAAAGGAGAAACAGAATTAAAAGACTACGTAGGTTTTTTGGGTACTTCATAGGTGTGAATTTATTTTTTCGAAAATAATAAAAAAGAAGCAGTTCTTATGCTAACGAACTCATTTCCTCCTAGATAATGGATCAAGCGGCAGATTTTGTCGATGAATGTGGTTATTTTATACTTGTCTTGCGCCATCACCTAAAGCTACTTCTATAAAATCTGGTATCAAATGGAATTTATTTTGGTATTCCTCTTGTATTCTAGCTTTAAAAATGGAGACATCAGTATCTTTTAATAAGGTCAGTAGGCATCCCCCAAATCCTCCTCCCATCATTCTAGCACCCAAAACGCCTTCTGTTGATCCAGCTTGAATTGCTAAAAAATCGAGTTCGGGGCAACTCACCTCAAAATCGTCACGCAGACTTTCATGGGACGCATTTAGTAAATTTCCTACTTCGAAAAGATTCTTGTTTTGAAAAGCTTTGGTTGCTTGATGTACTCGACCGCATTCGGTAATTACATGTTTGGCTTTTGGAAAAAGCGATTCTGGCAGAAGTTGTTGAATGCTAGATAAATCACCCGCTTGCAGATCTCGAAGGGTGCGGACCTCTGGAAAGAATTTTTGTAAAATAGCCACACTCTCCTCACAAGCAGCACGGCGTTGATTGTATGCGGAGCTAGATAAAGCGTGTGAGACCTTTGAATTAACAAGTAAAAAACAGTATTCACCGAGGGGTATCTCAACTTCCTGATGAGTTACGGACCTACAATCGAGAAGCAAAGCATGATTTTCAACTCCAAAAAGAGAAGCATAGGGATCCATAATTCCGCAGTTTACCCCAGCAAAGAGCTGTTCTGCTTTTTGGGCATAGAGTGCCAGATTTTTTTTGGGGATATGAAAAGAAAATAGTTGGGATATACCTAGCCCCACGGCAACCGAAAGAGCTGCTGAAGAGGAAAGTCCTGAGCCAACAGGTATATCCCCTCCAAGGACGAGGTCAAAATTCCTTAGTGTATATCCTGCTTGATTCAATAAGGCGCACATACCCATTATGTATGAGGCCCAGTGCCCTTTTTTGGGTGACATACTTCCAAGTTCGAAGCTGAACTCTTGGTCAAAGTTTAGCGCATAAACCCTACAGAAATTCAGGTTATTTTTTGCTATGGCCACATGGATTCCATGGCAAATTGCTGCAGGAAAAACAAAGCCCTCCTGGTAATCGGTATGTTCTCCAATCAAGTTGATTCGACCTGGAGCAAATACTACCAGTGGCTCTGATTCAAAATGGTGTAGAAATGACTGTATTACCTGAGATTTCATTGATATGAGGGGGGGTAACTGTTGAAGCTCAGCAGTAATGGGTTGCCTAATTTTTAACAGGAAAATGCAAGGAGGATTTGCGAACCAATAAGGTCGTGTCTAAAACGATGGAGATGGGGTCTTCCGATGCCATTCCATCCAATTGATCGAGCAAATGGCTCACGGCCAGTTTCCCCATTTCATAGCCAGGCTGAGCAACAGTGGTCAGGGGTGGTTCGACTACTGCTGCAGTAGGGTTATTCGTAAATCCAGCTAGTGCAATATCCTCTGGAATTCGAATGCCCAACTTTTTCCATTCGGTCAGTACGTCTACGGCTACAGGGTCAATCATGCAAAAAACGGCTTCAGGACGCGGATCCATCTGAAGAATATGTTGAGCTACTTGAAGATTGCCTTCTAGGGTAAGGTCTGATATTAAAACCAGGGAGGGATCTTCGTTCACACCAAATTCTTCAAGAGCGCGAAGGTAGCCTTCTTTTCTTTTTTTTGAGATGTAGAGATCTTCAGGGCCGGATACGTAGACGATTCTGCGGGAACCGTTTTCCAATAGGTGTTTGACCACCTGGTACGCACCGCTCACGTCATTAAAAGTAACCTTAGAGACGGGAATATCTTCCTGTACGCGGTCAAACAAAAGGAAGTTGATTTCCCGGTCATAGAGTTCATAGAGGTGTTCATATGTATTGGTTTCACGACTTAACGAAATCAAAAGGCCATCCACTTGACTTGAAACTAAGGTTTGAATGTTGGTCTTTTCTTGAGCAATTGACTCGTTGCTTTGGCAGATCATCACATTATAGCCCCGAGTATTGGCAATATCTTGAATGCCGCTAATGCAGGAAGCAAAAAAATGGGAGGTGATTTCGGGTACAATAACTCCCAGCGTCTTGGATCTGCTGATACGCAAACTTTGAGCAAGCAAGTTGGGCCGGTAGTTCATTTCTTTGGCCGCCTCAACGATTTTGCGTTTGGTTTCGATGTGCAACTCGGGCGAGTCCTGAAGTGCTCTCGAAACAGTGGAGACGGACACGCCAAGCTTTTTGGCGATTTCCTTCATCGTAACCTGTCTCCCCTTTTTCATCCTACTTTATTTGAATAATTTTAACTGAAATTGTGTTCAATTACGAATAAAGCAAAAAAAATTAAGTTTACTGCTATTCTTGATAAATTGTGGCTAAAACTGTTTCACCCACTGCCTGTAAGGTACGTGAATCAATTTCTGTGAGGTTATCTCGGTGAGTATGGTGGTAAGCTCCAAAACCTATGTTGGGGGAGTAGTCGATGATATCGATGGTGGGGATCCCTGCCCATTCATTTACAAAGGCATGGTCATCCAAGATTTCGGGAGCGTCTTGCTGAATAAAATAGGCAGAATGGCCAATTAATGCAGCATAGCCCCAGACCTTGGAAAGTATGCCATTTGCAAATTTTCTTGAGTAGCCTTCTCGGTAAAATCGAGCGTTTTTTCCACCGACTAAGTCTACTAGGATTCCATAGTAGGCGGAATAGTTGGGAAGGTGTTTGTTTTTGGACCAATACTGGGAACCATGACACCACCAAATTTGAGAATTATCTCGGGTGACCGCATATTCTGGTTCTCCATCGTCTTCTCCATCAAAAAAGATTAAATCAATACCCACTTCTGCAGGAAGGGGCTGGCTGGAAATGCTCCGAGCAATTTCCATTAATACAGCCACCCCAGATGCGCCGTCATTAGCACCATCAATGGGGTTTGCCGTGCCTGCGGTGTCCTTGTCGGCTATACGTCTTGTGTCCCAATGTGCTGCCAATAGGATCCGCTTCCTTGCTTGGGGATTGTAGGATGCAATCAGGTTGGTCAAATCCCATGTAAGTCCATCGTAGGTTTGCGCTTGAAAATCCTGCTGCTGCACGCTCCATCCGTAATCTTCCAAGGTTTCTTGAATCCATGCTTTGGTAGCCGCATGGCCCGGAGTTCCCGGTACTCGAGGACCAAAGTCCACCTGTTTTTTTACAAAAGCAAAGGCAGAATCCGCTTGAAAATTGGGATAGGGCTTCAATTCCACCGTTTCGGTTTTGGTTTCATTGCTCTTTTCCCCTGAACAAGCAACTAGGAGAAGGAGTAGCGCGAATATGCTCCAGCCTAGGTTATTCTTCATATGCCCAGTCGATTCGGTCCTTCATGTCTTTGACAAGGATGCCCATGGTTTTTAATCCTGAGCGGATTTCATCTACCTTGGTATAGTTGCGTGCGGTTTTGGCTTCAGTATATTGGTTGAGCAAAAGGTTCAATAATCCTTCCTGCACATCCCCTTTTTCTTCAACCAAACCCAGAATATCTATTACGAAGGTCTGGTAGGTTTCAAGCATTTGATTAAAAACGTGCTCTCCTAGCGCGGCAGGTGCCAGTTGTCCCGTGTACACCGAGTTAATTTTCTTGAGTAGGTTAAAGAGGTGTCCGATGGCCATGGCCGTATTGAAGTCATCGTCCATGGAGCGGTAAGCCGATGCGATGCTTGTTTCTACTTGCTGGATTTGCTCGGTATCCAAAGCGATGTCATCTTGTGGAGTAAATTGCAGTTGCTTGGCGATGCGCAGCCCATTGATGATTTTTTTATAGCCTTTTTGCGCTGCTTTCAAGGCTTCGTTGGAGAAGTCTAGGGTGGAGCGGTACTGAGCCGTCAAGATAAAATAGCGGATAGTCATCGGGCTGTAGGCTTGGTCCAGCAAAGCATGACTACCGGTAAAAAGTTCCTGTAAGGTAATGAAATTCCCCAAGGACTTGCCCATCTTCTGCCCGTTGATAGTGATCATGTTGTTGTGCATCCAGTACTTGGCTGGATCCTGG
>JALRIY010000177.1 GCA_023255285.1 Algoriphagus sp. | reverse complement strand
ATTTCTTCAAAGTTTGCGTCGGTAATTTCAATTGCTTTTGCCATGGGATTCTTTCTAGTAAAGTTCTTTTTCCAAATATATCAGCAAAATGCGATTGAAGAAGAATAAGTTCCGTTCAATTTCAATTAATTGCTAGAGATAGACTTTTTTTTCAATAAGATCACCGATCCATGATCTTGTAAGCTACTTCAGGAATGAGCTTCAATTCCTTAATCAGTTCCGCGCTGGGGTCTATTTTAATTTTTTTGGAGAAAAGCTCTAGGCTGATATTCTCTTGCTGATCCACCACTTCAATATACAACTTGGCTTCACCTTTGTACTTTGATGTAATGGTTTCTAATTTTTCCATCAGTTCGTACGTCAGGTCATTTAAATTGATATTGACCTTGAGTCCTTTAATTAGACGGCCTCGAATTTCACTTAATAAGGAGATGGCATTGATTTTAAATTCCAACTCATTTTCATTTCCCCATTTTTTTTGAACTACTCCCCCAGAAATAAACAAAAACCAACCGGTCATGAAGTACTGTTTAAACTTTACGTAATCTTCCCCAAATAGGAAGAAAGTAAAGGAACCATGGTAATCTTCCACCGTGAGCGTCCCGAAGGGCTTCCCATTTTTGGTGGTTCGATGGGCAAAGCTTGCTACTGAGCCGGCCATCCGCAACTCGTTTTTACCTCTTAGCCCCTCCAAATCATTGAGTGTTGTCAGGGTGGTATTTGTAAAAGAGTCAATCTCCAATTGGTATTCATCTAGAGGGTGCCCTGAAATAAAGAGTCCCACCACTTCTTTTTCAATATTCAGTTGCTGAATTTGTGAAAAGGGTTCCATAGGTGGTACGGAAGGTAGTGGAACCGCTGCAGTTCCTGAGCTGCCCCCGAAGAGACTGACCTGGGCACTATCTTCTTCTTGCTGTATTTTTTGAGCATATCGGCTTGCTTTCTCAATCAAACTGATGTCTCCTTCTGGAGCCTCTAAGTATTGTCTACGGTGGTGTTCTTTAAAGCAATCAAAGCTACCCGCCATGGCCAATGCCTCCATGGTTTTCTTATTTAGCGCACGTGAATTTACCCGCTTGGCAAACTCGAAAATAGTCGAATAAGGACCGTTACTGATTCGCTCCTTAATGATTTCTTCTACAGCCCCTGCTCCAGCACCTTTGATCGCAGCCATACCAAATCTGATTTCTCCCTTGGAATTCACGGTAAATCCACTTTTTGATTCGTTGACATCGGGTCCAAGAACTGATATTCCCATTCGTCTACATTCTTCCATGAAAAAGGTCACCTGCGTGATGTCGTTCATGTTGTTGCTCAGTACCGAAGCCATGTATTCTGCCGGGTAATGCGCTTTGAGGTATGCCGTTTGGTAGGCAATCCAGGCATAGCAGGTAGAGTGAGATTTGTTGAAGGCATAAGATGCAAAAGCTTCCCAGTCTGTCCAGATTTTTTCTAGCCTTTTTGCATCGTGTCCTTTGGCCGCCGCCTGCTCCACAAACTTGGGTTTCATCTTATCCAATACATCCTTCTGCTTCTTACCCATCGCTTTTCGAAGTACGTCGGCTTCCCCCTTGGTGAATCCTGCAATCTTTTGAGAAAGCAGCATGACTTGTTCCTGGTATACGGTGATTCCATAAGTTTCTTCTAGGTACTCTTTCATGTCCTCTAGGTCGTAGGAGATGGGTTCTGCACCATGTTTTCGCTTAATAAAAGAGGGGATGTATGCCAAAGGTCCTGGGCGGTAAAGCGCGTTCATGGCAATCAAATCTGCAAAAACAGTAGGCTTTAGTTCGCGCATGTATTTTTGCATGCCAGGGCTTTCATACTGAAAAATCCCAACCGTTTCCCCACGCTGGAAGAGTTCATAGGTTTTGGCATCGTCAATAGGGAATTCGTCCGCATCTAATTGGATTCCATGACGTTCTTTCACGATTTTGATGGCGTCCTTGATCAGAGTGAGTGTTTTTAGACCCAAAAAATCCATTTTTAGCAAGCCTGCAGATTCTACTACGGCGTTGTCAAACTGGGTACAAACCATGTCCGAATCCTTGGCTAAGGCCACCGGAACGAAGTTGGTGATGTCAGAAGGGGTGATAAGGACTCCGCAGGCATGGATTCCCGTATTGCGTACCGACCCTTCCAAAACTGTCGCTTGGTTGATAGTTTTGGCGGACTCATCGATACCCTGTGCGACACGGATGAGCTCTTCTGCTTTTTGCAGCAATTCCCCTTGTCCTTTGAGTTTTTCCAATAAGGCAGGTCGATTCTTTGCCAATTCAAAAAGGGTCTTCAACTTAATTTCAGGTACCAAGTTGGCTAATCTTCCAGCCTCTGCTAAGGGCAAGTTTAGTACCCGTGCAGTATCTCGAATGGCAGATTTAGCAGCCATGGTACCGTAGGTAATTATTTGAGCAACTTGGTTGCTGCCGTACTTGTTGATCACATAGTCAATGACCGCTTGGCGACCTTCGTCATCAAAGTCAATATCAATATCAGGTAAGGATACACGATCTGGATTTAGAAAACGTTCGAATAGGAGATCGTATTTGATTGGGTCGATGTTGGTGATTCCTACACAATAGGCGACCGCAGAACCCGCTGCTGATCCTCTTCCAGGACCTACAGACACCCCCATGTCTCTAGCGGCCCGCGTAAAATCCTGAACGATCAAAAAGTAGCCAGGATAGCCTGTGTTTTCGATGGTTTTCAATTCAAAGTCCAGGCGTTCCTGAATTTCAGGGGTAAGTTCTGGATACCGTTTCTTAGCACCCTCGTAGGTCAGGTGGCGGAGGTAAGCATTTTCACCACGCTTGCCCCCGTCTGCTTCATCTTCTGGATGCTTAAACTCTTCTGGGATGTCAAATTTTGGCAATAAAACCTCTCGAGCAAGCTTGTAGGCTTCACACTTGTCTACGATCTCCTGAGTACAATGAATCGCCTCCGGTAAGTCCGCAAAAAGCAGCTTCATTTCCTCTGGACTCTTGAGGTAAAACTCGTCATTAGGAAAGCCAAATCGGAACTCTCTACCTCGCTTGCCCACATACTTTTTAGGCTTCTCGACCAGCTCTCCATCCTTTACGCACAACAAAATATCGTGTGCTTTGGCATCGCCCTTTTCGTTGTAGTAGCTGTTATTGGCAGCGAAATACTTGACCTTATATTTTTTGGCAAATTCTAGAAGTACTTCATTTACCTTGTCTTCTTCAGGGACGCCATGGCGGTTGAGTTCTACGTAAAAATCATCCCCAAATTGTTCCTTCCACCAGATAAAAGCCTCTTCTGCCTGCGTTTCTCCCACATTAAGGATGAGGTAGGGGATCTCACCCCAAATGCCTCCTGTGGTAGCAATCAAATCTCCTTTGTACTGAACTAGGAGCTCTTTATCTATTCGGGGGACATAATAAAAACCTTCAATATTTGCATAGGACGCGAGTTTGGCCAAGTTGTGGTATCCTGCCTTATTTTTTGCCAGAAGCACAGTTTGGTATCCATCGTCTTTGGTGGTTTTATTCTTTCTATCCCGACAGAGGTTAAATTCTCCACCCAGGATTGGAGTGATGTCCTTGCTCATGGCTTCTTTCACAAAGTGAAAGGCTCCCATCATATTGCCATGGTCGGTCATTGCTAAGGCTTTCATTCCTTGTGATTTGGCTTTGGCAATGAGGGTTGGAATTTCTGAGGTGGCCTGCAATACAGAAAATTGCGTATGCACGTGAAGGTGGGTAAAAGGACTATCCGTTACCTCGCCAGAAGGTACTTGGGGGGTCTGATTTTTTTCTGTCTTGGGAGTAGAAGCTTGCTTTGGGCTGGGCTGGGCAAAATTAGCTTCCCCAAGAATCGGGGCTTCGTAGTGGACATCTTCAAAGATCACCCCTGGTTCAGTGGGCTGTATTTTTTGATTGATTAGTCCAAAGAAGCAGCGGGCAGTGGCATCCACATCGTAGGCGGCATCGTGTGCATCTCCAAATCCTACCCCAAATAATTTTTGGTGAAGCTCGGTCAAGGTTGGCCATTTGAACTTTCCTCCTTTACCTCCAGGTAGTGCGCAAAAATTGGTCGAAATGTCTTTCGTGTCCAGCTCAGCTTTGCCCTCAAAGGGCATGACCAGGGCGGCACGAAGAAATTCCGAACCGACCACATGTATGTCAAAGCCAATGTTGTGTCCTACCAAATACTTCGTTTGTGCTACATCCTCTCGAAAGACCTGGAGGATCTCTTGCAGGGGATGGCCTTCTTCTAAAGCGCGCTGGGTAGAAATTCCGTGTACTTTTTCCGCATTGTAAGGAATGGTAAATCCCTCTGGGCGGATGATAAAATTCTTATTGGATAGCAATCGGCCCTTTTCGTCATGCAATTGCCAAGCGAGCTGAACTAGCCGAGGCCAATTGTCCAGGTCCGACATGGGGGCATTGTACGATCTGGGTAATCCAGTAGTTTCTGTATCAAAAATTAAGTACATGGGAGACTTGGGGAATAAGCACTCAAATTAGGGCTTTAAAGGGGAAGCAAAAAATGGAATGACGAAAATTGTCGCAAAGGTTTTTGGGATAAAATTAATTGACGAAAAACCGCTTGTAATCCTCCCTTTTTATTCCGTTTCTGCATGCCTGCAATCCAATTTTTTGACAGGAAAATTCTGAGAATAATGTGTAAATCAAGTTCATCTAAAATCCAGGAAAGTCTTTCCAGGAAATTAACTGTCCTTGAGATCTTTTTTGATTGAGATCGCCTGCATAGACCAAGCCTTTAGCGGTCAAGGGCATGTCTGAGAGTTGTTCAAACTTTGTCAAGCCCTTGAAGTGCTCGGTGAGGATGGTCTCGCTGGCTTTGATTTCG
>JALRIY010000176.1 GCA_023255285.1 Algoriphagus sp. | reverse complement strand
CAGCCGCTTGTTCCGTCGTGGTCGAATCAGTAGTTTCCGTAGATTCTTCCTTTTGACCACCACAAGAAGTCACTAAAGTGGCTGAAAAAAATGCTACAAGCATCAAACTAGCGAATGTAAATTTCACTTTTTTCATAAGTAGATCGGTTAGTATGGTTTCAAGTTATACATTCAAGATTAAAAAAAATAAAAATAGCCTAAAAATTTAATTGAAGATACGGCCTATTCGCTTCTTTTTAAGTGTTTTATTCGTATTAAATAGCTTAAATGAGCTAGAAGAATGAACTACTCAAATGAGAATGGATAGTAGTCTAAAAATTAATTAATTACATTTTTATGGATATTCCTATGAATCTCCTTTACATTTGACCCAAGATCGAATGAAATGAGCTACTCTGGGCTATTTAAAAATCCGGACAAACAAATTTTGGCCCTTCAGTGGGTAAAAAAAACAAACAGCCTTATCCGGGTAATTTTCACCTTACTGATATTCCTAGTTTGGATTTTGGATTTAGGTTTTCCCGACCAGGCCATTTTCCCAATTCATTCTTTGCTCTATGGGATTGCATTGCTGGTATTGGGTCTAAATTACCTCTTCCGTTTAATTTTTAATTTCAAAAACTCAAGTAGAGGTAGAAAGCAATTAGAAATTATTCTTACCCTATTGCTTCCAATTACTGCAGCTATCCAATTTGGTCTATTGGAGAATTTAGATTGGATTCAAGGCTATGAATCACTTCTAATCAACATTTTAATTTTCTTACTTTTTTTTATTGAGCTCAGCCGATTGAGTCTTGGGGTCAATAAAATGTCCATACACCCCGCCTTAATATTTATCCTAAGCTTCTTACTTGTCATTGGAATTGGTACACTCCTACTCAAACTCCCAAACGCTACTGTTCAGGGAATTAGTTGGATTGATGCTTTTTTTACGGCTACTTCCGCTGTATGTGTGACCGGGTTAATTGTTGTAGATACTGCTACCGCATTTACAGGACTGGGGCAAACCATCCTGCTAATTTTGTTTCAATTGGGCGGTTTGGGTGTAATGACCTTTACCAGTTTCTTTGGTTTCTTTTTCAAAGGGGGTCAATCCCTTCAAAGCCAGCTGTTTATTAAAGATTATATCAATGAAGATAATATTGGAAAGATTGGATCTACTTTAATCAAGATCATCCTCTTTACAATCATTTTTGAAATAGTGATAGGAGTTGCAGTCTACTTTTTGATCGATGGTAGTCTTTTTGAATCTACTGCCGACAGACTCTTCTTCTCTTTTTTCCATTCTGTTTCTGCATTTTGTAATGCAGGGTTTTCAACATTGAGCAATGGGCTTTACGAGATTGGCTTTCAAACAGCCTATCACGTGCATCTGGTATTGGCTATTTCTATCATTGTAGGTGGCATAGGATTCCCTGTAATTGTTTCTTACGCCCAAATGGCAAAACGTGTAATTGGAAATTGGGTTAATGTTTGGACTAGTAAAGATTCATTTTATCACCATACTCCTAGAGTGTTTAACATCAATACCCGTTTAACCACAACAAGTACGTTAATCCTATTAATCCTAGGATTCATCACCTATTGGATTTTTGAAGGAAACAATACTCTTGCAGGTCTAGAAGGGTACCCTAAGTTTGTGACTGCCTTTTTCGGAGCCGTTACGCCAAGAACTGCTGGATTTAATACCGTAGATTTGACAGCACTAGCACTTCCTACCTTATTGATTTATTTGATATTGATGTGGATTGGTGCATCTCCCGGCTCTACGGGAGGAGGATTAAAAACGACCACTTTTGCTGTAGCAGTCCTAAATGCGATTAGTATTGCAAAAGGAAAGGATCGTGTAGAAGTTTTTAATAGACAAATTGATCCAGAAACAGTACGAAAAGCCTTTGCAGTGATGCTACTTTCATTTATTGTGATTGGTTTAGGGGTATTCTTTGTGCTATTTCTCAATCCTGATTTAAAAATTTTGGAAGTAGCCTTTGAAATATTCTCAGCATTTTCCACAGTGGGACTTAGTTTGGGGATTACTGCCCAACTGAGTGAAGGATCTAAAATAATAGTCGCCCTAATTATGTTTTTAGGAAGAGTGGGTACCCTCACGGTATTAGTTGCATTTATTCGAAAAACCCGTTCTTTGCGCTACAAATATCCGCAAGAAGGGGTATTTATCTCTTAAAACCGTCTAGATATGAAATACATCATCGTAGGAATGGGAAATTTTGGTGGCTTTCTTGCTACTCGCCTTACTGAAATGGGACATGAAGTCATTGGTGTGGATTCCAGTGAAATGAAAATTGAACAAGTAAAAGATAAAATCACGCACGCCATACACATGGATGCAACAGATTCTGCTACAGTCAAGACTTTACCCTACAAGGATTGTGATGCAGTAATCATTACAATTGGAGAAAATGTAGGTGCCTCCATCATGGTAACTGCGATCTTCAAGCAATTAAATGTGGAACGACTAATAAGCCGATCTATCAACGATGTACACGAAACAGTAATCAAAGCTATTGGCGTATCTGAAATCGTTCACCCAGAAGAGGACTCTGCAGAACGAATGGCAAAGCGTCTCCAAATGAAGAATGTATTAGATTCTCTAGACCTTTCCGACGATTACAATGTAATTGAAGTGAAAACGCCAGAGCGCTATGTAGGGATGACCTTGGAAGAGACAAATCTTAGAAAAGAATACAAGGTGACGGTGATTACGATTATCCACGAGATAGAGCGCACCAACATGCTTGGTAAAAAATCCATTATTAAAAAAGTAGTTGGAGTAGTGAATGGCGATACCCAAATTCAAGCAGGTGACATCTTGGTCCTTTTTGGACTTACCAAAGATATTCAACGAATTCTTGAAATGTAATTCCTTAGTGGATATCATTCCTAAACTGCTTTTTTTAAGAAAATTGGAACTATAGTTTCAAAAAGCGACTTTTTTTGGATGTACACTGCACCATGATATCTGTTCCTACCAAAAGCCAAAAGCAAACTTTCCCAGTTACAGGGATGACTTGTACTGCATGTGCTTCCAGCGTGGAAACAATCCTGACGCATACAGAAGGTATTCAAAATGCCCAAGTAAATTACGCCAGTAGTACCTTATCCGTGACTTGGGACGAACGCATCACTCTAGAAGAGATAAATGACGCCTTAAAAGAAGTAGGTTACGGCTTGGTAATCAGCAAAAAAGACGCCTCTGAATCAGTAGCCGAAGCACAAGAAAAAAATTACCAGTATCTTAAGAAGCAAACGATTGGTACTGCAATTGCCACCCTTCCTATTCTCATCTTAGGGATGTTTTTTATGGATTGGGTACCAGGAAGGTGGATTAGTTTATTCCTATCCATCCCTGTGGTGTTTTATTTTGGAGGACATTTTTACAGTAAAGCAATTGCAATTGCCAAACATGGCCAAGCCAATATGGATACTTTGGTTGCCATGAGTACTTTCATTGCTTTTTTATTTTCAACTTTTTCTACTCTATTTCCAGAATTCTGGCAGAGCAAAGGAATTCATCCTCCCATTTACTTTGAGAGTGCCGCTGTAATTTTAGTTTTTGTTTCTTTGGGCAAAATGCTGGAAGAGCGCGCAAAAACTAAAACTGGAACTGCCTTAAAAAAACTAATCGGGTTGCAGCCAAAGTTCCTTACACGGATAGTTGATAGTTTACATGAAGAAATAAAACTCGAGGAGGTAAAAATTGGAGATCGAATCTTAGTGAAGCCTGGAGAAAAAATTCCTGTAGATGGGCAAATACTTCGAGGGAACAGTTACCTAGATGAAAGTATGTTAAGTGGAGAATACCTACCGGTATCCAAATCCCCCGGTGACCCTGTCTTTGCAGGCACTCTCAACCAGAATAGCAGCCTAGAGATTGGTGCGGAAAAAGTTGGAAATACCACTCTACTTGCTCAAATCATCCATCGCGTACAAGAAGCACAAGGCAGTAAAGCCCCAGTTCAACGGTTAGTGGATAAAATTTCCTCGATTTTTGTACCTACAGTTCTTGGGATTTCAATCTTTACATTTTGCATTTGGATGATTTTTGGAGGTAATAATGCCTTGTCATTTGGAGTCCTTTCAGCAGTATCTGTATTGGTCATTGCCTGTCCTTGTGCCCTCGGTCTAGCCACACCTACTGCGCTTATGGTAGGTATGGGTAAAGGTGCAGAGCAACAAATCCTCATTCGTGATGCTGAAAGCCTTGAACTTGGACATCAAGTCACTGCCATTGTCCTTGACAAAACGGGTACCCTTACCCTTGGTAAACCCAAAGTCAGTGGTTATTGGGAAAACGCAGCGGAAAGTGGGTTAGATAGTAAATCTATCGAAGACATTCTTTTTGCTTTGGAGAAAAATTCTACACATCCTTTGGCTGAGGCGGTGGTTGCATTTTTTGAAAATAAGCGATTTCCAAACTATTCAGTCCTTGATTTTGAAAATATACCTGGGGTTGGGATTAAAGGAGAGATTGAGGGAAAAACCTATTTTTTGGGAACCAAAAAGTGGATTCAAACACTTCAAATTCCGATTTCTCCCGAAATGGAAGCAGTAGAAAAAGAAAGCCAGAAAAAGGCACAAACACTAATTTGGTTGAGCAATCAATCGCAAGTATTGGCTGTATTAGCACTTGAAGACAAGGTAAAGCAGAATGCCCGGGAAACAGTAAGGGAATTAAAAGGCATGGGGATAGATGTCTACTTACTTACTGGCGATCAAAATGCTCCAGCCAAGGTTGTAGCTGACCAAGTAGGAATCACCCAATACCAAGCTGAATGCCTTCCAGCAGATAAGTCCAAATTCATTCAAAACCTGCAGCAGCAAGGG
>JALRIY010000175.1 GCA_023255285.1 Algoriphagus sp. | reverse complement strand
TTGCCATGAAACTCGGTCGAAAATTAAATTGGGATCCAACTCGAGAGGAATTTGTGGGTGATGCGGAAGCCAATACGTACCTCAGTAGAACACAACGAGGACCCTGGGGAACTGACAAGGTGATTGCTTCCAGTAAGTTGATGAGTTCTATTTCCTAAAAAAATGAATTTAATATTACGTAGTCTAGGGTTCTGCTGCCTACTCAGTGTGTTTGCTTGTTTCCCTCAAAAAGTAGAGCAACTACCCTCAAAAAAAGCAAGTATGTTTACATTCATGACCTTAGATCCAGGTCATTTTCATGCCGGGTTGGTACATAAATCCAGCTATCCTTCTGTAGATTCTTCCCTGTATATCTATGCTCCCAAAGGACAAGAGCTTCAAGATCACTTAGCTCGAATTACCTCCTACAACGAACGCAATGAAGAACCTACCAACTGGAAACTCAATGTGTATGAAGGAGATGATTACCTTCAAAAAATGTTGGAAGAGCGTCCTGGAAATGTGATGATGGTAGCAGGTAAAAATGACAAAAAGATAGAATACATTTTATCGGCACTTGGGCAGGGAATACATGTGTATGCAGATAAACCTTTGGTCGTGGATGCGGAAGGATTTCAAAAATTAAAAAAGGCTTTTCAAATAGCTGAGGAAAAGCAGGTATTGCTTTACGATATTATGACTGAGCGATTTGAGATTACCACCTTACTTCAGCGAGAATTGTCAACCATACCCTCGGTTTTTGGTGAGTTGGAGGATGGATCTCCAAGCCAACCCGCGATCACCAAAGAATCAGTTCATCATTTTTTCAAGGAAGTTTCTGGAGTTCCACTTGTACGGCCAGATTGGTTCTTTGATATTGAGAAGGAAGGAACAGGTATTGTGGATGTGACTACACACTTGGTTGATTTGATTCAATGGGAGGCATTTCCAGAGCAAATTTTAGATACTACAGAGGTACAGGTTTACGACTCAAAAATTTGGGCTACAGGGCTTTCTTTAGAAGAATTTCAGCGTGTTACCCAAAAGCCACAACTGACAGAAGAATTACAAAAATACAAAGTAGGGGATAGGCTAGAAGTGATGAGCAATGGGGAATTTAGTTATTCCTTACGTGGAAAGCATGCCAAGGTAAGTGTGATATGGAATTTTCAAGCTCCTGAAGGTACCGGAGATACTCATTTTAGTCTTATGCGTGGTACCAAAGCAAATCTGATTATTCGGCAAGGCGAAGCAGAAGGATTTAAGCCTGTATTATACGTACAACTCCTAGGGGCCACACCTGAAGAATTGAAAAAAGCACTTACAGAAACACTAGCTACCCGCTATCCTGGCCTTGATCTTCAATTACTGCCCACAGGAGAATTCAAAGTGCTAATTCCTGCTCAGTACCATACAGGTCATGAAGCTCATTTCGCACAGGTTACAGCGCGTTACTTAGATTATTTGCAAAGTGGCACACTTCCTAGTTGGGAAGTGCCCAATATGTTGACTAAGTATTACACGACTACCCAAGCGCTCCGATTAGCTAGAAAGGAGAATTAAACCTTAGTTGGTCAAAAACAGTTGTCATAATGAAACTTCTACTGTTAGATGACCAACTCAGCCACCTCATCCTCAAAGCTTACAGTTGCCTTAGCAGGGGCTGGAGGCTATATTGGAAGTTGGTTTATTGAGCACTACAAGGAAAAGTATCAATTAATTGGCTTGAGTCGAGGAAAGGTAATTTCCAATCCTTATTCAGAAGTAGAGTGGAGGCAGGTAGAGTTGTATTCAATTACCTCTACTGCTGAGGCACTTCGAGGCGTAGATGTAGCCATTTATCTAGTACATTCCATGAGTGCCTCAACGCGACTCAATCAGGGGACATTTGAGGATATGGATCTGATTCTAGCGGACAATTTTAGTCGTGCAGCTGAGATTGCAGGAATAAAACAAATCATCTATTTGGGAGGATTAATTCCAGATGAACCCGAAGAACATCTTTCTCGGCACTTAAAAAGCCGTTTAGAAGTGGAACAAACTCTGGGTTCAAGAACTGCTAGACTGACTGCAATTCGCGCCTCTATTATCGTTGGGCCTGGGGGATCAAGCTTTGATATGATCAAGAATTTGGTTCGGCATTTACCAGTGCTAATGACTCCAAAATGGACCAACTCATTGACCCAACCAATCGCTTTGGGCAATACTTTGGAAATTTTGGATAGTTGTATCGGCAATTCTAATGCATATGATCGAATTTTTGAGATTGGAAGTCCTGAGGTGATGAGCTACCGAGATATGCTCACTCGTACGTCCAAGGTGATGGGTAAGCGAAGACTTATTTTTTCTGTTCCGGTATTTTCATTAGGCTTTTCAAAGTTTTGGGTAGGACTTTTTGGAAAAACACCTCCTCAGCTAGTATCTCCTTTGGTCGAAAGTTTAAAACATACGCTAGTTGTCAATCCGAACTATGCATTTACCGAAAAGGAAATCGATTACCTTTCCTACGATGAGGCTGCAAAATTGGCATTGAATGTCCAAGAAAGACCAAAATTACCTGTTTTTAACTATGCGAAAGGCTTGAAAAATACAGTTAGGTCTTTACAAAGGATGCCCAACTTAGGAAAGCACGATGCGATTTGGGTTGCTTATCGGTATGCACTTTGGCTTCCATCTTTCTTTCGATATATTATTAGAGGAAGGCTTCAAGGGAATAGTGTTCTGGGTTTTCATTTGTTATGGGGCAAAAAACCCATGTTGGAATTGACGCATGTACCCGATCGAAGCGATAGCCAGCGACAGCTATTTTATATTACAGGCGGCTGGTTAGTCAAGCGATTCGATTACGGTTGGCTTGAATTCAGAGAAGTTTTACAGAGTAAGTACATTATTTCTGCGATTCATGAATTTGCCCCGCGCTTGCCTTGGTTTATTTATGTCAATACCCAAGCACGATTACACCTCTGGGTGATGAATCGTTTTCAAAAATATCTTGAAAAAAAAGCTGAACTTTAAACTTTGATTTTTAGCAATTCCTACGTCAAAGACCAACAAATTTTTAATACCATGAAAAAAATAACTTTCAAAAATGGAGATCAGTTACCTATTCTCGGACTAGGTACTTGGAAAAGCAAACCAGGGGAAGTTCGAAAAGCAGTTTACTGGGCGATTCAAGCTGGATATCGTCATTTGGACTGCGCGGCAATTTATCAGAACGAACGTGAAGTCGGTCAGGGCATTGCAGATGCATTGGCAGAAGGGCTAGTCAAACGAGCTGAACTTTTTGTGACCTCCAAACTTTGGAATAATGCCCATCGATTCGAAGATGTTCGGCCGGCCTTAGAAAAAACGCTGGATGATTTACGCTTGGATTACGTAGACCTTTATTTGGTCCATTGGCCGATTGCATACAAGGCAGGAGTGGGATTTGCTACCCAGCGGGAAGAATACTACACCTATCAGGATGTGCCTTTAAGTCAAACTTGGGAAGCGATGCAGGATCAAAAGGAAAGTGGGTTTGCCAAGCATATAGGGGTATCAAATTTTAATAAAGCAAAGCTAACTGAACTTTTTGCAGTGGGAGGGCAACGGCCTGAGATGAATCAAATAGAATTACACCCATATTTACCTCAAGAGCAATTGGTCACTTTTTGCAAGGAAAATGACCTCCTGGTAACAGCTTACTCACCTTTGGGCTCTCCGGATTCTCGGGCTGAAAAACACGATAAAGACCCCAAGCTATTAGAAGATGGGGTTGTAAAATTGATCGCAGAGAAACATGGAGTGACGCTAAGTCAAGTACTAATTGCGTGGTCTATTGCTCGAGAAATCGCAGTAATCCCTAAGTCAGTCAATGAAATGCGAATTCGTGAAAATTTTGCTGCTGCCAATTTGCTTTTAGATAGCGATGATCTCGCAAAGCTCAAGGCAATTGGGACGAAGCATCGATTTGTGGATGGTAGTTTCTTTACTGGTTCCAAAAGTCCGTATCGTTTGACGGATTTATGGGATAGTTGAGAAATAGGCTATTGAGCGATCGAATTGAGTTTTCTTAATCTTTTTTCAATCGACTACTTCCAAATTTTCAAGAATGCTTCCGAGTTGGTCAAAGTCACGGAGTCCCGGTTTGATTTCATCCCCACCGTCTAAGGCAAATCCAACTAGTCTAGGAATTGTTGCGAGTGAGGACGCGTTTTCAGAAGTAATCCCATAACCTAAAAGTAGGTTTACTTTACTTGCTAAATTTTCTATAAAATTCTTATTATCAATAGATAGTAGCTTATTTGTTGAAGTTAGGTGTAAGGTAATTTGATGATCGTTTAGAAGGGCAAGCCGGGGTAAAAATGAGTCAATGGCCTGATAATCTAAGCGATAAATCAATCCCTTGCCAAGCGATTTGAGTTGAATTAGCGTGTCTAGATCTATTGATTCAATCCAACTTATACTTGGATAATCTGCTAACCGCCTTTCGATAGTATATGCATCTGAATCCGTAAACTCTGCTGCAAAGTCAATTCCGGCTATCCATCCTGTGATTTCTTGAAATTGTGTAGGGGAAATATAGTTAGGAGCTCCTTCTTCTAAAGAAAACCCCAAGATATCTACATACATCCCAGAACAATAGCGCGCATCTGTCAGGTTGGTAATTCGGTTGATCTTTACTTTTGTCTTCAGGGCCATTTCGGTTCTAGTTTGATCCTACGAAGGTAAGGAAGCCTGGAATTCTCCCCAAGTATTTTTCCTAAGCTTTATTTTCCACGGATAATCCAATTTAATTTTTCTGCTCTGATGAATAGTCAAGCTTCACTTCTGGTTCGTGTTATCATGCATAACTATTTTAGATTTGGTATCTTCGAATCGCTTATGAGCTTTTC